>DATDQL010000365.1:0-5963 GCA_035292305.1 Thermoplasmatota archaeon | reverse complement strand
TAGACCGCGAGGTTCACGGCCTGCTGGTGGGCGGCGACGAGCGACTTGACGTAGTCGACGCTGAGGGCGTCGATGCCGTACACGGTGCCGTCGTCGTAGGCGGCCTTGAGGTCCATGCCGACGATGAGGGGGAAGATCTCGAGGCGCGTCAGCATCTGCGCGACCGCTTGCGGGATGCGGTCGCCCTGCTTCACGAGCACCTTGTCCGCGGAGATCATGACCTTGCCTTGGTCGATCTTCGCGGGGATGCCGGCCTTCTGCAGTTCGCCGACGATGGGGCCGGGCTTGAAGGGCGTCTCGCCCTTCGTGACGCGGATGTCCTCGGGGGCGATCTCCCCGCCGCGGGCGGGGGCCTTCGTCTTGGACTGCTCGAGGCGCTTGTAGAGCCGGAACGGGTTCATCCGGGTCACGATGACCGCGGTCTGTCCGTCGATCTTGTCGGCGAGCTTCTCGAGGCCGGCGTGGCGCTTGCCCGCTTCCTTGAGCGCGATCGTGAGCAGGGTGTTCTTGGCCACCTTGATCGTCGCGTCCTCGCGCAGCGTCTTGCGCATCTTCGCCATCTGCGCGGCAGGGATGCCCTGCACGTTCGCGACGGCGACGACGGGGTTCGACTCGAGGAGCTCGACGAGGTGCTCGACCTCTTCTTTCTTCCAGAGCGCGACGTGGGCTTGCTGGGACATGGAACACCTCAGATGATCTTCTGGGCCGGGCCCATGGTGGTCTTCACGTAGACGGACGCGAAGTTCTGCTCGCCGCGTTCCAGCTTCTTCGTGATGCGGTCGAGGACGAGCGCCGCGTTGTCGGTGAGGTCCTCGGGCGTCATCGCGCGCGTGCCGATGGGGCAGTGGAACGTGCGGCGGTCGCGGCTTCGCGCCCGCACGGAGTTCTTCAGCGTGTTGATGAGCGCGGCCGGGTCCGAGCCCGGCGGGACGGGGCGAGGCATCTTGCCGCGCGGGCCGAGGACCGTGCCGAGCGTACGGCCGATGGTCGGCATGAGGGGCGCCTCGGAGAGGAAGAACGTGTGCGCGTCGACGATCTTGCGCGCCTGGCGCTTGTCGCCGGCGAGGTCGTCGATCTGCTCCGGTTGGATGACGATGTCCGCGGAGGCGCGGGCCTTGACCGCCAGTTCGCCGCTCGCGAAGATCGCGACCTTCGGGGTCTTCCCGCGGCCCTTCGGCAGCGTGACCTCCTCGTCGATGCGGTTCTTCGGGATGCTGAGGTCGATGTTCACGAGGTTGAACGCGAGCTCCACGGTCTCCGGGAACTTGCGCTCGGGCGCCTTCTCCAGGGCGGCCTGGACGGCCGTCAGGATCGTCTTCTTGTCCACCATGCGACTGACCCCCTGCCGGCGGTCGTCGGGGCACGCGGCCCTCTTCAATCGGGCGCGCCGGCGGCTCTCGCCGCACGATTAAGCCCCTGCCGCGTGGCTGGGACGGGGCGACGAAGGCGGGGGTCGTATTTTAGGGTTTCCCGCGAGGGCTAGCGCTGGCGCTGACGCTAACGATAGGGAGCGCAAGGGACGAGGGCAAGGAAGGGCGAGGGACGAGGGCAAGGGAGGGCGAGGGACGAGGGCAGGCGCACGGAGGGACGCACCGGGCGGACTCCGACTCTGCCAGGGGGAGGGCGAACCCCCCCGTCGCCGCGCGAGCCCGCTGACGCGGCGCTCGTTCCCTCGCCCGAGTCCAAGCGCTACCCGTCGCACCCCCCCGGCCCCAGCCCCGACCGCTCGCCCTCCCTCGCCCCAGCGCCAGCGTCAGCGCTAGCGCTCGAGCGTTGTCACTCCGCAGAGTGACAACGCGAGTGACATTCACCCACTCCGGTGACAAACACGCTCTCCCGCCCCCGCGCCCGCCCCGCTCGAGGCACGCCCGCATTCCCTCGGGCCTGTTACGCCAAAACCTTGAAAGCGGTCCCCAGTCCCTGCGTGCGATGGTATCGCAGGGAGGTCTCAGCCGGGCCTCGTCTGCGAGCCATCAGGGGGAGGCCCAATGCGTTCCGTCGCCGTGCTCGTCATCGTCGCTTCGCTCGTCCTACCGTCCATGTCCGCGCTCGCGCTCCACAGCACGCAGCGGCCGTGGGAACCGGGTTGTCAGACCGGCCTCGGGGGGCCCTCGTGCTTCGTCACGGAGCTGCCCCGCGCGGGACCGGTCCAGAACTACCCGCACCCGATCGATGGCGACAACAGGATGGGCTGCTACCCGCAGCACCCGCGCGACGCGAACGGGAACCCGACGAGCGACGAGTTCATCGTCGACCTCCCCTGCCGCAACGCGGACGGCGGCCTCGGCCTCGTCCCGTCCGGGCCCTTCATCGACAACCAGTACATGGCGGACGAGCCGAACGTCATCGCGGACATCGAGAAGCCGTACAGGACGTTCCCGGCGGATGAGAACTTCATGAGCATCGCGAAGCAGGGCCTCGCGCCGGAGCTCATCCTCAACCAGATGCTCGGCAACTACTGCGTCTTCGACGGCGACTGGGCGTGCACGTACAACGAGTACGTGAAGCTCTACGCGCCGTTCACGAACGCGCCGTACTTCCTCATCCCCGGGACCACCTACGGCACGGTCTTCCACGGCTGGTGGACGGACCTGAACGGCGACGGCTTCATCACGGGCACGAACATCGCATCCGACGCGTTCGTCTTCTGGGCTCCGCACCGCGAGTACCGGACCGGCGGCCAGGAGTGGGCCGGTCGCTGCTCTCCCATCGTGGGCTACCTCTCTCCGCACAACGTCGCCGCCGCATCGACGGACCGCGAGGCCGACATCGTGTACGGCCCGCAGGTCTGCGGGAAGGGCCTCCAGCGCGTGGACTCGGGCGGCTTCGTGATGTCCGACGTCAGCCTTCTCGAGACCATTGTCACGGAGGCGTACTCCGACGTCGAGTACACGCCGGGAGGAGACCGCGACTGGACGCCCGTCGTCGACCCGCTCTGCCCGTGCCTCCACGACACGGACGCATTCAAGGCGGTCGACCCCACGCTCGAGACGCTCTACATCAACACGGTCAAGGTCGCGCGCGACACGGCGCTCACGACCGCGAACGGCGCCGTCGCGACCGCGCTCGCGACCGTGGAGAACGCCGCGCCGCTCGTCGGCGGCACCGTGGCGCCCCTCGTCGCGGCCGCGGTCCAGTCCGCCGTCCCGCGGGTCACTCCGGAGATCTCCGGCTACGACCACTCGCTCGCCTACAAGCCGTACCTCGACGTGCACATGGCCGCGTACTACTCGTCCTGCCACGTGTTCTGCGCGGCGACCGTGTACGGCAACATCACGCCCCCGCTCGGGCTCAACGGCGAGGAGTCGTTCATGCCCGGCTGGATGGGCGCGGTCGCGCGGTTCGGCTACTGGTGGGACAAGAACGGCGACGGCTGGATCGGCGAACCAGGCTACGACAGCGCCTGCGGCGACGCGTACGACTGCGGCCTCGACAGCGACCCTAACCGGTACTCGGTCGAGGAGAGCAACGGCGAGTTCTCGCCCGCGTGCGCGACGACGTACCGCCCCCCGACGGGCCTTCCGTACTTCGAGACGATCAACGTCACGCTGACGCCGAGGACGGAGGGTCAGCTGTGGGTCCCCGTGCCCGTCGGGACGGAGATCCCGAACGGAGGCGGTGAGAACATCCCGTTCGACGCCGAAGGCCGGACGACGCACGTCGGGACCGGGGTCGTCGTGTTCGACGACCCGCCCGGCTCGCAGGATGGGGAGATCATCCTCGGCACCGGTCTCGGAGTCGTTCGCACGGCGCTCGGCGGCAAGCCGTACTTCCTGCCTCCGACCTACCACCTGCACACGGTGGAGCAGGGCCCGATCACCCTCCGCCTGGACTGCGGTGGCGTCGGCCACACGACCACGGACCTCTACTGGTCGTGGCAGACGCTTCTGTTCCCGAGCGGCAACATGGACTTCGACATCGACCTCGTGAGCCAGGACGTGCCGAGCGTGTCCGTCCAGTTCGGGGTCACCGCGGGGATGACGGTCCGGGACGAGGACGTCCTCGTCGCGTGGGGATAGGGAGGCCGCGTGCGGACGCGGACCCTCGCCGTCGCGCTCCTCCTCCTCGCGCCCGTCGCAGGCTGCCTGAGGGCCGACGACGCCGTAGAGCCCACGGCCCGCGTCGACGCGCCCTCCACGGGCGCGCCCTCGGCGCTCGGATCCGTCTCCGTGCGGATCGACCCGACCGCGGCGCAGGTCGTCGCAGGCGGCGCGGCCGCGCTCTCCGTGGTCGTGCGCAACGACGGCGGCGCGCCGGTGCGCGTCGCGCTCGAGGCGCGCGCGCCCGCGATGGACTGGAGAGCGACGCTCGCGGAGACGCTCGTCCCGGTCGAGCCGGGCACGGTGAGCGTCGTGCCGCTCGACGTGCGCGCGCCCGAGCACCTGCCGCTCGAAGGCGGCGTTGCGACCGTGCGCGTCGTCGCGCGGATCGGCAGCCTCGTGCTCGAGGCCGCCTCCGACGTGACGTGGCTCGCGGCAGGCGCGCTGCCAGCGGAGGCCGCGCCTCCGAAGGCACGCGTCGTGGTCGCGCTCCTCGACTCGGGTCTCAACCCCTACCACCAGGAGTTCCGCCGGCCGGGCGCGACCGCGCACCCGTCGACGTACCTCGCCGGGTACCCCGCGGACACGGACGCGCTCAACCTCGCCTTCGACGCGGCGGATTGGGAGTCGGCCGTCGCGCGGGACGAGACGCGTTGGAACTCCACCGAGAGCGGCAGGCTCTACTGGGTCCCGGGCACGAACGTCGTCGGCCTCGTCGCCTTCGCCGGGACCGGCGCTCGGTACGACGAGGGCGGGCACGGGACCGGGACCGCGTCCATCGCGACGGGCCGCACGCTCGGCGCCTGCCCCGACTGCCTCGTGGTCGCCGTCCAGGGCGACCTCCTCGCAGGGTACCGCTGGGCCGCGGCGCAGCCGTGGATCGACGTCGTCTCCGTCTCGCTCGGCGTGATCGGGAACATCTACTTCCCCGTCACGACCGTGAACTCGACGCACGGCGGCGCGCTCGCGGGGCAGGCGTGGTTCACCGGCGCCGGGAACGGCTGGTGGGTAGGCGCGGACGGCGTACCTGCCGGGCGATCCGTGCCGACGCCGACGCAGTTCTCGCCGCTCACGGGCTCCTCGTGGACGCTGCGCGTCGGCTCGTTCGACACGGCGAAGCGCCAGACGACCGCGTACACGAGCCAGCCCGTCGACGTCGTCACGGCCTCGATGAAGACCGCGGCGTCGTTCGACTCCTTCGACGCGACGAACGAGTTCGGCCACACGAGCGGCGCGACGCCGGAGGCCGCGGGCCTCTTCGCGCGCATGCTCCTCGGCGCGCGCCAGGCGATGGGCGACATGGACGGCGGCGTGGCGAACGGCGTGGCCGCGACCGGAGCCCCCGTCCCCGGCGGCGCGCTCGAAGACGGACTGCTCACGCGCGAGGAGGCGCTTCGCGTCTTCCTCCACGCCGCCAAGACCGTCGCGCTCGAGGACGCCGGCGCGGACCCGGCCGACCCGACGATCACGCCCGCGCCGCGCGGCACCGAGTACTGGAGCCAGGGCTACGGTCTTGCGAACGCGACGACTGCCGAGCTCGCGCTCGCCGTGCTCCTCGGCATCGCCGCGGAGCCGGACCGCGCGGACGCGGACCGGGCGCACATGGTCGACATGGCCTCGCGCGACGCGTTCTGGGGCGCGCACGAGGCGGCGGGGCTGTACCTGGACCGGACGCCGGCTCCCGTTTGATGCCTTGTTCGCGTCACCACGGTCCGTAGAGGCCCGCCAGGTTCACACGGAGGAACGGAGGCGCGGAGGAACGGAGCTTCTGCGCGTCGGCCATCCAGAGAATGGGTTCCTCCGATCCTTCCTTCCTCCGTTCCTCCGTCGGTAGACGGCCACGGCGCCTCAGGTCCACGAAGACCGCGAACCTTCACGAACATCACGAACCCTAGGGCGGATTCGTGAAGTTCGTGACGTCTC
>DATDQL010000364.1:0-3690 GCA_035292305.1 Thermoplasmatota archaeon | reverse complement strand
GCCTTGCCTCGCAGACAAACGCGTGGCCAACTACCGACGGAGACAACAGACCCAAGAAACGCAACGACGCGACGGAAAGCAAGAAAGACAACAGGGTTCACAAAGAAAAAGAACCCCTCGCCAATGCGCTACCGCGCGGCGACCCGCTCCTCGATCCCCGCGATGCGCCACGCCGCCGGCACGACCGCGGGGGACGCGACGAGGCCCGAGACGAGTCCGCCGACGAGGACGCCGAGACTCTCCACCGCGAAGGCCGCCGCGGCCGGGACGACCAGGAGCACCCACGCCGAGACCCCGCACCAGAACATGCCGCCACGCATCGGGGGCGGCAACGACCTCCCGCGTCATCTCCCTTCGCCCGCGTCGTCGGAACGTACTTGACGCCCGTGCGGCCTCGCGCCCCCGTTGCGCCGTTCTCCGCTGGCCGTCCTGTTCCTCACGGTCTTCCTCGACCTCGTGGGGTTCGGCATCGTCATCCCGCTCTTGCCGTTCTACGCGGAGCGCTTCGGCGCGACCCCGTTCGCGATCGGCGTCCTCATGGCGAGCTATTCGCTCATGCAGTTCCTCGTCGCGCCGCTTTGGGGCCGCCTCTCCGACCGCGTCGGCCGGCGGCCGGTGATCCTCGCGAGCGTCGCAGGCTCGGCGCTCTCGCTCACCGCCTTCGGTCTCGCGACTTCCTACGGCTCGCTGCTCGCCGCGCGCGCGGCCGCCGGCGCGATGGGCGCGAACATCGCCGCCGCGCAGGCGTACGTCGCGGACGTGACCGCGCCCGCGGACCGCGCGAAGGGCATGGGCATGGTCGGCGCGGCTCTCGGCCTCGGGTTCGTCGCCGGGCCCGCGATCGGCGGGTTCTTCGCGCAGTGGGGCTTCGCCGTGCCCGCGTTCGTCGCGGCCGGGCTCGCGCTCGTCAACCTCGCCCTCGCGGCGTGGCTGCTCCCCGAATCGCGCCGCGCGGGTTCGCCGGACGCTGCGAGGCGTGGCCTCTCTGGGCTCCTGGACCTCGGGCGCCTCGCCGCGCGTCCCGCCCTCGTCGGCCTCCTCGCGCTAGCGCTCGTCACGATGGTCTCCTTCGCGATGTTCGAGTCCATGTTCGGCCTGTGGGGCGAGCGGGCCCACGGCTTCGACGCGACTCGCGTCGGCTACGTGCTCGCGTTCGTCGGCGTCGTCATCGCGGTCACGCAGGGCGTACTCGTCGGGCCGCTCGCGCGCCGCTTCGGCCCCCGCACGCTTGTCGTCGCCGGCGTCTCGCTCATGGGCATCGCTCTCGCGGCGCTCCCGCTCGCGGCCGGCCTCGCGTCCGTCCTCGCGGCCCTCGCCCTCCTCGCGTTCGCGAACGGGATCGCTGGCCCGAGCCTGCACGCGCTCGTCTCGACGAGCGCTTCGGAGGGCGAGCAGGGCGCCGCGCTCGGCCTCGTCCAATCCCTCGGAGCGCTCGGCCGCGTCGTCGGCCCGGTCTCGGCGGGGCTCGTCTTCGCTGCGCTCGGCGCCGGCGCCCCGTTCTGGTTCGCCTCGGGCGGGATGGCGGTCGCCCTCGCGGTCGCGATCGTGGCGACGGCCCGGGCGACGCCCGTCCTGCCGCGCGCCGAGCCGGTGTCGGATTCGTAGCCACCGTCGTCGGGCACGCTCAGGCGAGTCAGCCGAAGCGCGGCCCGGTCGCGCTCGGCATCTCATCCGTCGAAGACCGAAAGACAGGAAGACCTACCTCCGGACGTCTGGTCTTCCGGTCTTCGACGGATGCCTTGCCCGCACCCGGCACCGTGAACAGTACCGAGCATGGCTGTGCGCCATGGCGCGCCGGACCTTGGTGTTCTTGCCCCCCCGAGTGTTCTCGGTGTCGTGCGGTTCACGTTCCGGCCGTTCCCGGAGCTCCCCGAGGTCGTCCTCGTCGGGCCTCGCGTCCACCGCGACGCGCGCGGGTGGTTCGTCGAGGGCTGGCGCGAGGACGAGTTCCGCAACGCGGGGATCGACGCGACGTTCGTGCAGGACAACCATTCCCGCAGCGACTTCCGCGGCGTGCTGCGCGGCCTGCATCTCCAGGTCCCCCCGATGGCGCAGGGGAAGCTCGTCCGCTGCACGCGCGGCGCGATCTTCGACGTCGCGGTGGACGTGCGCGTGGGCTCTCCCACGTTCGGCCGCGCGGTCTCCGCGACGCTCACGGGCGAGGACCTCCGGATGCTCTGGGTCCCGGAGGGCTTCGCGCACGGATTCCAGGTGGTCGAGGCGCCCGCCGAGGTCGAGTACAAGGTGACGCGGTTCTACTCCCCCGCGCACGAGCGCTGCATCCGGTGGGATTCCGCCGGCATCGCGTGGCCCGTACGCGACGCCATCGTCAGCGAGAAGGACGCGAAGGGCGTCGCGCTCGCGGACTTCGAGGGTGTCGCCCGGTCAGCCTGACGTTCCCGGCGCCGCCGCCCAGACCGCGGGGTAGACCTCCGCGAAACGCTCGTCGTGCGGTTGCCCGACCGTCCCGACGACGACGCTGATGCCGCGCTCGAGGAGCCACGTCCCGGAACGGTCCGCCGCGTCGTAACGGTCGGCGACGGGCACGCCCGCCGTGTGCAAGGCCGCAGGTCGCATCCCCGTGGTCGCGGCGACGGCGCCCGCGAGGTACGGGTCCGACAGGAAGACGCGGTGCTCGGGGCCGAGGTTGTCGCGCATCCACAGGATCCTCTTCCAGTCGTCGTCGTGGAGGATGCGCCCGTGGTCCTCGTCGAACTGCGCCGTGAGGCCCGCGGTGAGGAGGCCGAGCACGACGACGGCCGCGCCCGCTCCCGCGAGCGCCCCCCGCGCCCGCGGCTGCACACGCCCGACGAGCGCGGCGGCTCCGCGCGCGAGGCGCACGACGAGATCGGCGACGACGACGCCGGCGGCGAGGAAGAACGGCGCGTGCAACCGGTCGTACGTGACGTACGCGGTCGGTGCGACGGCGATCGTCCACGCGACGAGGCCGAGGAGTGCGACGGAGAGGCCCGCGAACACCTCGACCGCGGGGCTCCCGGCGCGCTCCGGGCGCCAGACGACGATGGCGGCGCCGAGGGCCCAGAGGGCGAGCCCGGCCCGGCCGAGGCGGTCGAAGAGCGACGCGTCCAGCTCGAGCGCCGCACGATCCACCTCCTTGGACGCGAGGAGGACGAGTTCCTGCGGCGTCGCGACGAGCGCGACGACGGCGAGCGCCGCGACTCCGCTCAGCGCGATCGCCCATTCGCTCCGCGCCGCCTTCGTCGTGACGAGCGCGAGCCCGAGCGCGAGCGCGACGACCGCGCCGACGACGAGGTGGAGGAAGAACGCGGCCAGCGTCAGCCCGCCCGCGAGCGCGAGGCGGCCGCGCCGCGCACGGCCCTCGTCGAGGACGAGGATGAGCACGGCCGGGAGCGACGCGAGCGCGACCGCGCTCGGCACGAGGTACGCGGGGCCGAGGAAGCGCGCGGTCGAGGGCACGAGCGCGACGAGGAACGTCGCCGGCACCGCCGTGGGGGACGGGCGCAGCAGCGCGTACACGGAGAACGCGAGGAAGCCGCTGACGAGCGCGGGCCCGTACTGCAGGATGTCGAGCCATGCGACGCCCGTCAGGAGGTGCACCTCCGCGAGCAGGACAGGGAAGAGCCGCTCGTGCACGCTCGCGCGAAGGCCCTCGGCCGCCGGAAGCCCGCCCGAGGCGACGACGGACGCGGCCCGATACCACAGCACGTG
>DATDQL010000363.1:0-3510 GCA_035292305.1 Thermoplasmatota archaeon | reverse complement strand
GAGACCGAGGCCATGAAGGACGGCTCCGACGCCGGGGCCGACTGGCCCATCCTGAACGCGCTCTTGAACGCGGTCTCCGGCGCCACCTGGGTGTCCGTCCACCACGGGGGCGGCGTGGGGATGGGCTACTCCATCCACGCGGGCGTGATCGTGGTCCTCGACGGAACCGCGCTCGCCGAGGAGAAGGCGAAGGCCGTGTTCGCGGCGGACCCGGGCATCGGCGTCGCGCGGCACGCCGATGCCGGCTACGAGAAGGCGTTGGCCGTCGCGAGCGAGCGAGGGATCCACATCCCGATGATGGGAGAGGGCCGATGACGCTCTTCGCACCCCCGCCCCCGTGGGCGCGCCCCGTGTCCGACCCGAACGACGAGCTCGTCGCGGGCAGGGTCCGGCCCGCGGGGTCGAAGGGGCGGTTCGGGCTCTTCGGCGTCCCGTTCGACGGCGCCGTGCTCGGGCGGCGCGGCGCTGCGGGAGGACCTGACGCGATCCGCCGGGAGCTCGCCGCGCTGAAACCTTGGACCTTCGGCCGCGGGGCCTTCGACGCGGGCATCGTCGAGTGGGGGAACGTCGTCGTCCCGAAGGACGACGTCCCGGCGGCGCACGCGGCCGTCGCGAAGGCCGCCGCCGAGGTCGCGGCCGAAGGGCAGTTCCCGCTCGCCCTCGGAGGCGATCACTCGATCACGTTCCCGCTCGTATCGGCGCTCGCCGCGGACGACCGGAAGATCGGCGTCGTCAACCTCGACGCGCACCTCGACGTCCGCGAAGTGCACGCCGGGCGCATCACGAGCGGCACGCCGTTCGGGCGCCTCCTCGACGCCGGCCTCGTGCGACCCGAGAACCTCGTCGAGGTCGGCGTGCGCGACTTCGCGACGTCGCCGTTCTACGGTCGCAAGGTCGAGGACCTCGGCGTCGGCGTCGTGACGGCTGCGATGGCGCGCGAGGAAGGCGTCGCGGCGGTCGTGGAAGACGCGGTGAAGCGCGCCGCGCGCGGCACACAGGGCGTGTACCTGTCGGTCGACCTCGACGTGCTCGACCAGGCGCACGGTCCCGGCGTCAGCGCGCCGACGCCGGACGGCTTCACCTCGGGCGAGCTCCTCGCCGCCATTCGCGTCGCCGCCGCGTCGGGCAAGCTCGTCGGCGCCGACTTCGTCGAGGTCGCCCCCGATCTCGACGAGGGGGCGCGGACCGCGCGCGCCGCCGCGTTCGGGGTCCTCACGCTCGTCGCCGCCCTCCCGGGGGTACCGCGATAGCCGACGGCGACATGATCATCCACAACATCGGCGAGCTCTGCACCCTCGCCGGCGGAGTCCGCATGGGCTCGGACGCGATGAACGAGATCGGGCTCCAGAAGAACGCGGGCATCGTCATCGTCGGCGGCCGCATCGAGGAGATCGGCCCCTCCGACCGCGTCCTGCGGAGCTGGTCCGGGGACATCGAGACCCGCATCAACGCCGGAGGCCGCGCCGCCGTGCCCGGCCTCGTCGACTGCCACACGCACGCCGTGTTCGCCTCGGACCGCGCGCACGAGTTCGAGGCCCGCATGCAGGGCAAGTCGTACAAGGAGGTCCTCGACGAGGGCGGCGGTATCCTCTACACGACGCGCGTCACGCGGGACTCGACGCGAGCGGAGCTGCTCAAGGCGCTGCTCCAGCGGCTCGACCGCATGATGGACCACGGCACGACGACCGTCGAGGTCAAGAGCGGCTACGGGCTCGAGACGCACGCGGAGCTGCGCCTCCTCGAGGTCATGGAGGCCGCGCTCGAGCGCCACCCGATCGACATCGTCCCCACGTTCATGGGCGCGCATGCGGTCCCGCCGGAGTTCAAGGACGCGGAGGCGTACTCGCGATACGTCGTCGAGGACATGCTGCCGAAGTGCGCGCCGCTCGCTTCGTTCATCGACGTGTTCTGCGAGCAGGGCGTCTTCGACGTCGAGCAGTCGCGCCGCATCCTCGAAGCCGGTCACGAGGCGGGCCTCGGCGTGAAGGTGCATGCGGACGAGCTTTCGGCGAGCGGCGGCGGGCGCCTCGCCGCGGAACTCGGGGCCGTCAGCGCCGAGCACCTGCTGCACACGCCCTCCGACGTCCTCGAGGAGATGCTCGACGAAGGCGTCATCCCCGTCCTCCTCCCCGCGGCAGCCTTCAACCTCGGGGACGGCGAGTACGCGGACGCGAGCGCCATGATGGACGCAGGCGCGCCGGTCGCGCTCGCGACGGACTTCAACCCGAACTGCTTCACGGAATCGCTCCCGTTCGTGATGGCGCTCGCGTGCCGCGGGATGGGCATGTCGCCCGCAGAGGCGCTCTCGGCGACGACGGTGAACGCGGCGGCCGCCCTCGGCATGGAGGAGGAGGTGGGCTCGCTCGAGCCCGGCCGGAAGGGCGACGTCCTGATCCTCGACGCATCGAGCCACGTGCACCTCCCGTACCACATGGGCGTGAACGTCACGTGGAAGGTCGTGAAGGAAGGGACGCTCGCGGTCGACCTCGGGCACAGGTGAGCGGCATGGGATCGCCGTGAAGCCCGCGTTCGTCGCGACCGGCCTCGCGTCGGCGGCCCTCGGAGTGCTGCTCGTCTACGGCGGCGCCGCGCACAACGCGACCGTCGCTCTCTACGACCCGACCGTGGACACGGCCGCGGGCGACGTCCACGTGCTCGCGCCCGGGGACAAGCCGCTCCTCGTCCCGCGCGAGATGCACCGGGGCGCGACGTACGAGCTCTACGACCGAGCGTTCACGCTCGCTCGCGTTCCGCCCTCGGTCGCGAGCGTCGACTTCGTCGTCTTCGCCGCGTTCGCGGCCGAGGGCACGGTCCCGTTCCCGTTCGCTCCTCGCAACCTCCCCGCGTCCGAGTCGTTCAGCGGCATGCACGTCGAGGACGTGCAGAGCCCGTGGATCCCGCCGTTCGGGAACGGCACGGTGGGGATCGAGGCGCGTCACACGTTCCGCGAGGCAGGCGAGGGCTGGCGCGCGCGGCTCGAGGTCGACACTGCGCTCCTGCCCTCCGGAACGCGGTTCGACCACGTGCTCGGAACCGCGTACGTCGCGCACCTCGCCGACGGCACGTCGTGGGACCTCCAAGGCATCGTCGGGGCGGGCGAGGACCACGTGCTCGTCCTCACCGAGGACGACACCCTCGGGCGCGCCGTCCAGGCCGGGGGTCTCCCGCTCGGGGCCGTGCTCATCGCGGGCGGCTTCGCGGGCGCGGCGTGGGGGGCGTTCGGGGCAAGGCGGCCGGATTGAGGCGCGCCGCAGGCAGGCCACGATGATCACGAACCTTCACGAACCCCACGAGACGACTGGATCAGGATCCGTTCGTGCCCGTTCGTGACGTCTCGTGGTCGTCGTGGACCTGAGGCGGCCGCGCCACGGGGACCCCGCGGCCTACGCCTTGACGTCCGTCCACTCCTTCTTCGCGCTCGTCAGGAGCCGCACTCCGTCGCGCGTGACCACGGCGTCGTCCTCGATGCGCACGCCTCCGACGCCGGGCACGTACACGCCGGGCTCGACC
>DATDQL010000362.1:0-4160 GCA_035292305.1 Thermoplasmatota archaeon | reverse complement strand
TCCTGTCGCGCCTGGAGCACGAGTGGGCCCGCGTGTGGAAGGAGGGCGAGCCGTTCGCTCCCTCCATCGCGCTCGGCGAGGTGCCGGCCCGCGTGGGGTCGGTCGTCGAGGTCCGCGGCGTCGACGCGGGCATGACGGAATACCGCGGGAAGATGGTCCTGCGTCTTGAGTCGGAGGGCCGTGCGCTTCCCGTGCTCGTCCCGGCGGACCCCGGCCTCACCGGCCAGTCCGTGCGCATCGTGGGGAAGATCGTGCAGGAGCACGGGCTCACGTACCTCGCGGCGGAGAAGGTCGCGCCCCTCGGGCGCGTCGCGTGATCCTCGATAGCCTGCGCGTCAAGCCGCGATGACGCGACTACGCGATGGGATAGAACGGACCTGTCCATCGCGTCATCGCGTAATCACATGATCGCGGCATCGGTCCGGCGAGACCTCAGGACCGAGGACCACATCCTCGGCCGCATCCCTCATAGCGTCCCGTGACGTTCTGCGCCCCGTGCCTTCCCTCCTCGTCCGCGGCGGCACGGTCCTCACGCAGGACGCCGCGCGCCGGGTGATCCGCGGAGACGTCTACGCCGAGGACGGCCTCGTGCGCTCCGTCGGCGAAGGCTGCCCACAAGACGCGGACGTCGTCGTGGACGCGGAAGGCGGCCTCGTGCTCCCGGGTCTCGTCAACCTGCACACGCACAGCCCGATGACGCTTCTCCGCGGCCTCGCCGACGACCTCCCGCTCGAGCGGTGGCTCAGCGAACGCGTGTGGCCCGTCGAGGCGCAGCTCACGGAGGCCGACGTCGAGGCCGGCGCGGCGCTCGCGGTCGCGGAGATGCTCGCATCCGGCACGACCTCCTTCAACGACATGTACTTCTTCCCCGCGGCCGCGGCGCGCGTCGCTTCCGCCGCCGGCATCCGCGCGTGGATCGCTACGCCGTTCCTCGACTTCCCGACGCCGGAGACGCAGCCCGACCGCATGCCCGACCTCGCGCGAGTCTTCACCCGGAGGTGGCGCGGCCATGCGCTCGTCACGCCCACCCTCGCGCCGCACGCGGTCTACACGTGCAGCGACGCGACGCTCGCCGAGGTCGCCGCGTTGCGCACCGAGCTCGCCGCGCAGGTCCATACGCACTGCTCGGAGACGCGCACCGAGGTGTACGAAGTCGAGGCGGCCCGCGCAGCGCGCCCCGTCGCCGTCCTTGAGAGGCACGGGCTCCTCGCCGGCAGCGTGCTCGCCCACTGCGGGTGGGTCACGAAGGACGAGGTGCGCCGGATCGCGACCGAAGGCGCCGCGGTCGCGCACTGCCCGACGTCGAACATGAAGCTCGCGACGGGCGGGTGGCTCCCGCTCCCGGAGCTTTGGGAGGCGGGCGGCGTCGCCGGACTCGGGACGGACGGCGCGGCGTCGAACAACACGCTCGACGTGTTCCAGGAGATGAAGCTCGCCGCGCTCGTGCACAAGGCTCACCGGTGGGACGCTTCGGTGGCGCCCGCGCAGCGCGTGCTCGACATGGGGACGCGCGACGGTGCGCGCGCGCTCCATCGCGACGACCTCGGCTCGATCGAGGCCGGCAAGCGCGCGGACCTCGTCGTCGTCGATGCGACGCGGCCCCACCTCGCGCCCCTCCACGACCCGGCGAGCCAGGTCGTGTACGCGGCGCGCGCGGGGGACGTGGCTCAGACGATCGTCGACGGACGCGTCCTGTACGACCGGGGCCGCTACGCGACGCTCGACATCGAAAAGGTCGTCGAGCGCGCCAGGGAGGCCGCCGCGCGGGTCGCGAAGGCGGTCCCTCGGTGATGAATCAGGAGAACGGACGGGCCTACGCCTCCCCACGGAGGTCACGGGGCGCCCAGGGTCCGTCTGGGGCCACCGTGCCTGCGTGGAAGGCGTCGCCGTGGCCGGCGTCCACGGCGTTCAGACGGGGCTCTTGCCCTCGAAGGTCACGCCCGCGTGCTCGGCGCGCAGGTCGTCGAAGTAGCGATCGAGCGCTTCCTCGACGACGGCACAGATCTGCACGCCCTTGAGCATCTTGAGCGTGTGGAGCTTCACGTGCAGGCGCATCGGCAACTTGACCTTCAGTTCCTTGTCGGCAGTTCTGGTCGGAGCTTCACGGATCAGCATTTCTTGGCAACCCCCTCGGGTCTGGCCCCTACCTCGATGGCCGGGGGCTTCACCGGTCGTTCGTCCGCCCGGACGGACAGCCCGCCGGGCCCTCCCTTCGGCCGTGGGGCCGCGAACCCTTATGGGGGGGTCGGGCCTAGGTCGCGCCGTGCAGGCGGTGGCGGAGTCGCGGATGGACCTGCGGGAGGTCGCGCGGGAGGTCCGCGTCGACGTCCTGCGCATGACGCACGCGGCGGGCAGCGGTCACCCCGGCGGGTCGATGAGCATGGCCGACCTCGTCGTCGGCCTCTACTGGGGACCGCTGCGTCACGACCCCTCGGACCCGGCGTGGGAGGGTCGGGACCGATTCGTGCTCTCCAAGGGCCACTGCTGCCCCGGGCTCTACAGCGTCCTCGCACGCCGCGGGTACTTCCCCGTCGAGGAGCTCGCGGGATTCCGCAAGCTCGGCCAGCGCCTGCAAGGCCATGCGGACCGGAAGGTGCCCGGCGTCGAGATGAGCGCCGGCAGCCTCGGCATGGGTCTCGCCTTCGGCAACGGCGTGGCGCTCGCGGCGCGGCTGCGGCACGCGGACGACGCCGCGGGCGAGCTTCCCCGCGTGTACGTCATGCTCGGGGACGGCGAGGTGCAGGAAGGAAGCGTCTGGGAGGCCGCGATGAGCGCAGCGCACCGCGGGCTCGACAACCTGTGTGCCATCCTCGACTACAACAAGATCCAGATCGACGGATTCGTCGCCGACGTGAAGGGCATCGAACCTCTCGGCGCGAAGTGGAGAGCGTTCGGCTGGCACGTCGTCGAGATCGACGGCCACGACCCGGCGCAGATCCAGGCCGCGTACGCCGAAGCCTCCGCGACGAAGGGGAAGCCCACGCTCGTGCTCGCGCACACGCTCAAGGGCAAGGGCGTCTCGTTCACGGAGAACAAGGCCGAGTACCACGGCCGCGCGCTCACGGACGACGAGATGCGGCGCGCGATGGCGGAACTCGGGAGGGCGCCCTGATGCGCCAGACCGCGATCACGAAGCCCATGCCCACGCGCGACGGCTACGGGCTCGGTCTCGTGCGCGCCGGCCGGGCGAACGCGCGCGTCGTCGCCCTCGACGCAGACCTCGCGGAGTCGACGCGCTCCAAGTGGTTCGGCGAGGAGTTCCCGGATCGCTTCTTCCAGATGGGCATCAGCGAACAGGACATGGTTGGCACCGCGGCCGGGCTCGCGGCGAGCGGCTTCGTCCCTTTCGCGTCCACCTTCGCCGTGTTCAGCGAGCGCGCGTTCGAGTTCGTGCGCAACGCCGTCGCGCGGCCGAACCTGCCCGTCACCATCGTCGGCAGCCACGGCGGGATCATGACCGGGGAGGACGGCTCGTCCGCGCACGCGATCGAGGACGTCGCCATCTACCGGGCGCTTCCGAACATGCGCGTCGTCGTCCCGTGCGACGCGATCGAGGCCGCCTCCGCCATCGTGTCGCTCGCGGAGCAGCCGGGCCCCGGCTACGTGAAGCTCACGCGGGCGAAGGTCCCGCTCGTCCTCCCTCCCGACCACCGCTTCGTCGTGGGCCGCTGGGACGTGCTCCGCGCCGGCAGCCGCTCGCCGGACGTGGCCATCCTCGCGTGCGGCGCGCTCGTCGGCGAATCCCTCGCGGCCGCAGATCTCCTCGCGGAGAGCGGTGTTTCCGCGCGCGTGGTCAACGCGTCAACGATCAAACCGGTCGACCTCGCGACGCTCCTCGACGCGGCCCGCGACGCGCGCGCCGTCGTCACGGCCGAGGACCACAACGTCGTCGGCGGCCTCGGCGGCGCCGTCTCCGAGGCGCTCGGCGAGCACCTCCCGACGCCCATCGAGCGCGTCGGCGTCCGCGACATGTTCGCCGAGAGCGGCACGCCGACCGAGCTTTACGCCAAATACGGCCTGACCGCGCCGCACGTCGCGGAGGCCGCGCGGCGCGCGGTCGCGCGGAAGCGCTAGGCCCCAGGGAGCGGCCGGTGCCCGTCACGGCGCCGGCCCGCAAGGTAAGACGCTTTCCGCAAATCGTCTTGGTCCCACCGGCCGGA
>DATDQL010000361.1:0-2951 GCA_035292305.1 Thermoplasmatota archaeon | reverse complement strand
CGAGGCGCACTCGCGCGCGCGGGGCGTCGACGGCTGCCGCGAGGAGCTCCTCCGGGCGGACGCCGTGGAGGAGCCTCCGCGCGGCGCGAAGCTCGTCGAGGACGCTCGTCGCGTGCAGCATCGCGTTGTCGGTGCCGAGCGCGAGCGCGACACCCGCGTCGAGGAGCATGCGGGCGTCCGGGAGGCGTCCCACGAGGCGCTCGTTGGATCGCGGACAGAGCGCCACCGGCACGCGCGCGTCGGCGAGCCGCGCGGCGTCGTCCTTCGTCGCGTGCGTCGCGTGCACGACGAGGTCGGGTCGTAGCGCAAGCATCGCGTCGACGTCCTCGCGGCGACCTTCGGAGCCGTGCAGCGCGAAGAGTTTGCCCGCAGCGCGCGCGGCGCGCGCCTGACGCGCCGCCTCCTCGGGCGCGACGTCGGCGAGGCCGGAGAGGCCGAGGCCGTCGGCGGCCGCGAGCACGTCGTCGAGTGCCGCGCCGGGAACGTCGGGCCGTCCGAGGGCGAGCGCGCGCACGCCGGCGCCGCGCGCGGCGTCGCGCAGCGCGAGCACGCCCGCGGCGCCACCCTCGCGGAAATCGACGATGCAGCCGGTGCCGGCGGCGCGCGCCTCCTCGAGCGCGGCGCGCGCGGAAGCGACGACCTCGTCCGCCGTCGCCGCGGCGAGCATGCGGTGCTTGAGGCCCTCCGGCGGCGCGACCGCCTCGGCGAGCGACGTGCCAGCCGCGACGCGGCCGCGCGCGAGGCGGTCCGCGACGTGAGTGTGGGCATCGACGAACGTCGGCAGCATCGCTCCATGGACGTCCGGCGCGCGCGGCGGCGCGCCGCGGCCGAGCGTGACGAGGACGCCGTTCTCGACCTCGATCCAGCGGTCGGGCTCGAACGCTCCGTCCCGCCAGAGAGGTCCGCGCGCGAGCAACGCGCCGCGAGAGCGCCCGCGGCTCTTCAGCCCTTCGTGCGGTCGCGGTCGGCCGCTTCGAGCGCGCCGCGGAGCTCGTGTGTGTCCGCCTCGAGTTCGCGGAGGATGCCGGCCAAGCGCTCTGCCTGGCCCGTGAGCGCGGCGCGCGCGAGCTCCTCCCCGTGGTGCGTGAGCAGGAGGGCACGGTCGCGGATCCCGCCGCTCGCGAGATCCGGCGTCGTTCCGAGGATCGCTCCGAGGTTGCGCGCCTCGACGCCAAGCCCGACGGCGGCGTCCGGGCTCGGCTGCGCGTGGACCGCGTCCTCGGTCCGCTGCTCGAGCATCCTGAGGCTCGTCATGACGTCGAGCATACTCGTTGCTCTGCTCCAGGGGTGCTTGAGCCTTTCCGTCCACAATCCTTATGAGTGGATGCCGGGCTCGCGGCGGCGTGCGGTCGTGGCGCTCCCCCGTGTCGCTCGAGGCGGCCACGGCCGCCGCGGTCCTGCGTGAATCCCTCGACGCGCTCGGGTACCGCTACACCCGCAAGCAGGGCGAGAAGTCCTTCGCCGACACCGTGAGCCTCGACCCGAACCAGCGCGGGACGCCGACATGGCGGTTCTTCGTCGAGGCGCCTGCGACGTTCACGCTCGAGACTTACGACACGAGGCCGAGGCCCAAAGGCACCCTCGGCTTCGTCGAGGCGCACGGCCTGCGGGACGAGGACGAGCCGGCGCTGCGGAGGCTCCTGCGCCGCGTCGCCGAGGACGCGCCGCGCAAGCCGTGGAGCTTCACGCTCGACCAGCGCATGCTCATCGGCCCGTTCCACGGCGCGTTCAAGGAGGCGCGCCGCGCGTGGGAGAACGTCGCCTCCGACGAGCCCCTGTGGGGGACGGCGTGACCGTCCCGAAGGACCATCCTCGGTACCGCAGCCTCGTCGCGCGCGAGCGCGTCGCCGAGGGCGTCACGAAGGGCCTCGTGCACGTCACGGGCCTCGTCGCGCACGGTCGAGGCGAGGCGTTCGACTACCTGCTCGGCGAGCGCACGACGCCCTCCGCGCTCGAGGCAGCGCGCGCGGCCGCGGCGCACCTGCTCCTCGCGCGCGCTCCGGTGCTCAGCGTCAACGGCAACACCGCGGTGCTCTGCCCGGCGGAGATGACGGCGCTCGCGCGCGAGGTCCCGGCGCGGCTCGAGATCAACCTGTTCCACCGCACCGAAGACCGCGTCCGCGCGCTCGCCGCGCACCTGCGCGAACACGGCGCGACCGACGTCCTCGGCGAAGACGCTGCGCCGCGCATCCCGGGCCTCTCCTCCGATCGCGCGAAGACGAGCGCGGACGGGATCGCCGTCGCCGACGTCGTGCTCGTCCCGCTCGAGGACGGCGACCGCGCGGAGGCCCTGAAGCGCATGGGGAAGACGGTGCTCGTCGTCGACCTGAACCCGCTCTCGCGGAGCGCGAAGGCAGCGGACGTGTGCATCGTGGACGAGGTCACGAGAGCGATCCCGAACGTCACCGAGGCCGTGCGCGCGCTGCGGCCGCTCGGCGAGGACGAGTGGCGGAAGGTCGCCGCCGCCTTCGACGCGCGCGGGAACCGCCGCGCGGCTCTGCGGACGATGACGGAGACGGCGGAGAAGGCAGAGTGAACAGCGCCGCCTGGCCTCCTGCGCGCACCGCGCGAGGTCGGCGCCTCCGAGCGCAGCGACCGTAACCACCAAGGCACCAAGGGCACCAAGCGGTCGAGGACCCATACCCATGGGTGCGCCCGCCCCGGATCCGGACAAGCTTCCTCCCCGTGGTGTCTTGGTGCCCTGGTGGTTGGCGTCGCCACGCGCGCCCACCGCCAACGGCGTGTCGGTCCCGCATGTTCAAGACCCTCCGGCGCGTTCCGCCGCGCGATGAAGGTCCCGGCGTTCATGCTCAAGAAGCTCTACGTCCCGAAGTCGCTCGCGAACGAGCCGGGCCAGGGCTTCGCCTTCCGTCTCAAGAACACGCTCGCCGACGCGACGCTCCTCGGCGTCCCCGAGATCAGCGTCGACGGCGAGGCCGTCGCCACGGACC
>DATDQL010000360.1:0-6394 GCA_035292305.1 Thermoplasmatota archaeon | reverse complement strand
CTTCGCGATCCTCGTGCCGAGCCGCCGCGCACTCGCGCGCGCGTTGCGTGGGCTCCTCGACGCGCGGTGGCCGCTGCAAGGCGCGTCGGACCATGGCGTCAGCGAAGCCATCTATCTCGCGGACCCGGACGGGAACGGGATCGAGATCTACCGCGACAGGCCGCAGGCCGAGTGGCCGCGCAATCCGGACGGTTCGATCGCGATGGCGACCGGCCCGTTGGATGTCGAGCGGCTCCTGGCCGACGCGGAGGCGCCGACCACCACGGGACCGACCGCGCGGGAGCTGTAGGGGCGACGCTGCGCGTCTCGCGGATCCGACGGGACCGAGCCCGAAGCCCGGAGGCTTCGGGCGAGGCTCACCGTGCCCAGCAGGGCACGGTGTGGACGGGATCGAGATCTACCGCGACAGGCCGCAGGCCGAGTGGCCGCGAGCGTCCGACGGGGCGCTCGGGATGACGACGGGGCCGCTCGACTTGGAGGCGCTACTCGCCGAGGCCGAGTAGGGCGGGCGCGGATCGCGTGCCCGCGTGATCGTCGTGGCCTGCCGGGAAGACGGCTGGGTAGAAGTGGAACGAGAACGCGATGTCGAAATCGGGGAACGTCGCGCCGGCGTCTGCGGGGCCGCACGCGGTCTTGCCGGCGACGGTCGCGAACTCGCTCCCCGCTCGGATCGTGCACGTCCCGGCGCCTCCCGCGGAGACGGCGTCGATCTTGTAGTCCACGTGGCCCGTGCCGTTCGCGTTCGTGTGCCAGAACCGGCCGATGCCGGTCAGCTTCGGGTGCGTGGGGTCGGGCGCGGGGGCGTTGAACGTGAACGAGTAGACCTCGCCTTCGCCGTCCGAGACGGCCCCGCTCCCGGAGGCGCCGCCGAGGGGGGAGGGCGTGGTCGAGCCTTCGATGGACGCCGCGACGACGTTCCAACCGACGGCGCGCATCTCATCGAGAAGCGTCGAGCCTTCCGGGACGTAGTGGACGAACTCGTAGAAGTCGATCGCGGGCTCGCGTTCCCCGGGCACGTCGGGCGGCAGGACGCTGACGGCGACCTGCGCCTCGCGGAACGCGCCCCCCTCGGCCGTGCTCGAGCCGCACGTCACGGAGTTCGCGAGCAGCGCCGCCTTGCCGACGGGCACGGGAGTGTTCAGCAGCGGCTGCGCGTCGCCGGGCTCGAACCCCGCCGGGAGGTGCCGCTTCGCCGCGGCGTAGTCGAGGAACACGATGATGTCGCCCTCGTGGCAGTCCGTCAGGTCGTCCACGATGTGCACGGGGCCGGTCGTGACAGGGGGGCCCGGGGGCGTGCCGGTGTCGACAGGGGTCGTCGGCGTGAAGCAGCCCGCGAGCGCGACGGCGATGGCCACGAGGATGCGCATCGACGCCGCACGGCGCTCGGGCAGCATGAACGTCGGCTTTGGAGACGGTCGCCTGAGGCCTCAGGCCGTCGCAGCCCGGCGTGTCGATATCTCGGACTCGAGCGCCCTCCCGACGTCCGTCCCGAGGCCGAGCCGTTCGCGCAGGTCGTCGAGGATGGCGCGTTCGTCGGCGGAGACGGTCCCGTCACGGTATACGCCCTCGGCCGCGGCGCGGTAGACCTCCATCTTCTTGAAGCGGAGGTACTCGGGCGAGCCGTCGACCTTCGGCATCGCCGCGTTCGCGACGCGCTCGGCCGCGCGTTGGATCGGCGCGAGCGCGAAAAGGAGGAGACCCGCGGCCACGACGCCGAGCACGGACCCGACGCGCGACGAGAACGCCTGCTGGGCGACCTCGCTCACGACGAAGAAGACGGCGACGAACGCCCCCGCGACGGTGCTCTGCCGGACCGCGAACTTGATCTTGACGTCGATGTCGAAGAGCTGCGCGGTCAGGATGCCGTACCCCACGAGCAGCGTGAAGATCGCGCTCGTGACGGGGAACACCTGGATGAACACGACGTCGCTGAGGCCGCCGCCCTCCGGCGGGACCGGCAGGAAGAGCGGCCACACGAAGAGCGCGAGACCGAAGACGACGTCTCGCGTCCCGAACGCGAGGGCGAAGGCGCGAGCGCGCTTGCGCGCGACGTCCGAGCCCGCGCGTCGGTACGCGTCGATGGTCGCGACGAGTGCGTAGATGGACGCGAGCCCCATGACCTCGAAGCCGAGCACGATGGGGTCACCGAGGACGACCTCGTGTCGAGCGTACCATGGCGTGACGACGGCTGGCATGAAGAGCTCGGACCGCACGAGCCAGTACGCCTCCACCGCGACGAGCGCGACGACGATGACGCTGCCCGCGACGCGCGTCTTGAGCGGTCGGACGAGAGGCGTGTCCAAGGTGGCGATGAAGAGGAGGTAGATCCACGGCATCGCGAGGATGCCGGTCACGAAGATGCCCTGCATGCCGAGGGCGCCGAACGGCGAGTCCATGAGGTAGAGCCATCCCGCACCGGTCGCGAAGGTCGCGCCTTCCACGGCGAGGACGAGCGCAAGCCGGCGGTTCTGGGACCGGCGCGGCGCCGCGGTGTAGACGACCGCGGCGAGGGTCCACGCGAGGACGAAGGCCACCGTGCCCGCGATCCCAAGTGGATTCCAGACGAGGCCCACGGTTCTTTCTCCCTCCTTGTTCACGACCGTCCGCGACGCTCCCGACCCCGGACGGCCTCCGCGTTCGCCGCTCGCGGGTCCTCCGGGCGCAGATACTCGGCGTCGACGCGGCGCTGGAACCACCGTCGCAGGGTGCCGCGCAGGATGAGGCGCACGAGGAAGAGGGCGAGGAGCGAGAGGACGACGAGCGAGAGCACGATGGCGCCGATCGCGCGCTTCAGCCTGTCGAAGAGCGACGGAGCGGCCGTGGCCTCGAGCGGGCCCGACACCGTGAGGGTGACGTATTCTAGCGTGGCGCCGTCGTAGACGGACGGGGCCGCGGGGAACACGGCGCGGATGTCGAACGGGACCTTGTCGCCGAGGCGGTACCCTCGCGGCACCTCGACGGAGACGTTCCACTCGCCGACGCGCGCGTCGAAGGCCGTCCAGTTCCCTTCGCCGAGCCGGTACTCGAACCGGAGCGGTTGGCCCCAGGTCGGGTTCGTCTCGAACGTCCCGTTCGCGACGAACCGCGGGTTCGTGAAAGGCGCGGAGGGAGGCGGGCCCTTGAGCACGATCTGCGGAGCGTGCTCGAGCGCGAACTTGCTCGGCTCGAAGACGAGGAGACCCCCTTCCATGCCCTTCTTCTCGACCGGCGAGAGCATCGCGACGATGCGGTCGCCGGCCCAGCGCGGCCCGCCGCGCAGCGGGGGCGAGTCGGCGACGCGGTCGAAGCGGCCGCTGTTGAGGTCGAAGACGTAGAGGAAGTACCGGCCGTTGTTGTGGTAGGCGGAGTACGTCAGGCGCCCCTTCGAGACCTCGAAGCGCGCGCCGGAGTCGAGGTCGTACCCCGTGTCGCGTGTCCGGTTCCGGATCCCGTCGAACGCGATCAGCCGCCAGCTCGTGTCGCGCGAGGCGAGGAAATACGCCATCGACCCGGACGAGACCGGCACGGTCTCGATCGCGACGTCTCGCGTGAGGTAGAAGGGCGGCCGACCGCCCGCGATACGGACGGCCATCACGTCGTACTGGTCGTAGAGCTGGTCGCGGAAGACGACGTGGTCGCCGGCCGGGACGGCGTCCGTCTGGTCGCCTTGCGCGACGACGAGCGCGCGGTTGCGGGCGTCGGCGGAGTGCCAGATCCAGATGTCGGTGCCGGTGCTGAGCGAGCTGCGGTCCTCGTACACGATGAAGCCGTCCCCGACCGCCGGGCGCAGCTGCGAGGCGGGGCTGTTCGTGACACGGACCGCCGCGGAGCCCTTCTCGAGGTCGTACGCGTAGATCTCCGCCTGACCGTCGCGGTAGTCCTCCCATGCCACGAGAGTGCCGCGGATCGCGGGGTTGTGCTGCTGGAACTCGTCGTTCGTGAGGAGGATCCCGGCGCCCGCCTCGACGTTGTACGCGATGACGTCGCCGCCGGGCCGCGTCTGGTCCACGTACACGAGCCAGTCGCCGTCGGAGTCGAACTCCCACGCCGAGCGGTACGCGCTCGAGGGCGGAGGAGAAGCGGGCTGCACCTTCTTCCCGGCGCCGAAGACCCAGTAGTCGTCGATGACGGTGTACCACGGCGTCTCTCGGAAGCGGTGGAGCGGGTCGGTCGGCGCCGTGCTCCCCGCTTCGTCCTCGTGCGCGAGCGCCGAGGGGAGCGGGACGAGGAGCAGCAGCACGAGCAGGGAGGCCCACGGTCGCCTGGGGCGGGGGAGGCTGCGCTCGGTCCTCGTGAGGACGGGGACTCGCACGGGCAACACCGCCGGCGGCAACCGGCGTCCGGGGGTCGGACTCGTGGCTTATAAGGCTTGGGACACGCCGATGGCCCGCCATGGGCCCCTTCGGGGCCCGGGGCCGCCGCGACCGGAAGCCTTGCGACGCCGTCCGCGCTCCGGCCCCCCGTGGCGGAGCTCCGGCGCGACCTCGGCCTCCTCGAGGCGACGACGATAGTCGTCGGTTCGATGATCGGCTCGGGGATCTTCCTCGGCGTGCGGCAGATCGCCGGCCTCGTGCGCGACCCGTGGCTCGTCCTCGGCGTGTTCCTCGCCGCGGGTCTCCTCGTTCTCCTCGGCGCCCTCACGTACGGCGAGCTCGCGAGCCTGTTCCCGACGAGCGGCGGCACGTACGCGTGGATCAAGGAGGCGTACGGACCCGTCGCGGGCTACCTCCAGGGGTGGAGCATCCTCACGATCGCAAAGAGCGCGAGCCTCGCCGCGCTCGGCGTCGCGTTCGCGACGTACCTCGGCGCCCTCGTCCCGCTCGGCGCATGGGCGGCGAAGGGCGTCGCGCTCGCGCTCATCCTCCTGCTCAGCCTCGTCAACGTCCTCGGCGTGCGCTACGGGGGCATCGTCTCGAACCTCAGCACGTTCGCGAAGGTCGGCGCGCTCGTCGTCCTCGTCGTCCTCGGGCTCGCGCTCTTCGGCCGCGCGGAGCGCGTCGGCCTGCCCGACGGCGCCGGCGGCGGTCTCGGCCTCGCGTCGGCCTTCGGCGCCGGGATGGTGTTCGCGATGTTCGCGTACGACGGGTGGGCGAACTCCGCGCAGGTGGCAGAAGAGGTGAAGGACCCGACGAGGAACGTCCCCCGCAGCCTTGTCCTCGGCGTCGTCACCGTGATGGGCGTGTACCTCGCCGTCGCGTTCGTGTACCTGCTGCACCTCGGCGTCGGCGGCGTCGCCGCGACGGACTTCGCGGCGGCGGCCGCCGCCGAGAGCTTCGGGGGCCCGCTCGCGCGCACGCTCCTCGTCGTCGCGGTCCTCGTCTCGGTCGCGGGGACTGCGAACGCCGTCATCCTGAGCGGTCCCCGCGTCACGTTCGCGATGGCGCGCGACGGCCTCTTCTTCCGCAAGGTGCAGGAGATCCACCCGCGGTTCGGCACCCCCGCGACGAGCATCTGGCTCCAGGCCGCCTGGTCCTGCGTCCTCGCCCTCAGCGGGACGTTCGACCAGCTCCTCACGGCCGTGATCTTCTCGAGCTGGATCTGGTACGCCCTCGCGGCCTACGCCGTCATCGTCTTCCGCCGGCGCATGCCGGACGCCCCGCGCGCCGTGCGCGTCCCGCTCTACCCGGTCGTCCCCGCGATCTTCCTCGGTGCGACCGCGATCTTCACGGTGAACACCCTCGTGCGCCAACCCTTCGAGAGCCTCGCGGGCGTCGCCATCGTCGCCGCCGGCCTGCCCGTCCTCTGGCTCGTGCGCCGCGCGGCGCCGACGGAAGCCGAGGCCGTGTCGACGGGTGCACGTGCACGTACACCTGCACTTCCCGGACCGGTGCACGTGCACGTACACGTGCACCCCGACTCCGAGGCCCCGCCGGCGCCCGGCTTGCGCCCCGGCGGCACGCTCGACGAGGAGGGCCTCCGCGCGCGCCTCGTCCACGCGGCGCGCGGCCGCCACGCGCGCGGCGAGAGCTGGAGCACGGAGGAGGTCGCGCGGGAGCTCGACGCGGACGTCGGCGCCGTGTACGCGGCCCTCGCGGGGCTCGCGGGCACGGAGCTCGAGGTGGGATACTCCGGCGGGCGGCTCACGGTGCGGCCGCGGACGTAGTCTCGGTACTTGGCCACGAGGGCGAGGGCAAGGGCGAGCGCAAGCGCAAGGTGAGGGCGAGGGCCAGGCAGGGCCAGGGCCGAGGGCCGTGATCGGCGAGCCCCCCGCGTACGCGATTGCGACGGGCGGGGCCGCGCTCGTCGTCCCTTGCCCCCTCCCTTGACCTTCCTGGCCCTTGCGCTTGCCCTCGCCTTGCGCTTGCCCGCGCCCGCGGCCGGTGGCCGACCACCGAGCCTCGGTACTTGGCCGCCGTGCCGGGTGCGGGCCAGGCACTCGTCGAAGAGCGAAACACCATACTTCCAAGGGGTAGGT
>DATDQL010000359.1:0-4847 GCA_035292305.1 Thermoplasmatota archaeon | reverse complement strand
CTCGACGACGATCGCGTCCGCCGGCCCGACGACGGGGCTCCATCCGACGAGGACGCTGCCGACGAAGGGCCCAGGGCGCGCGGCGACGCCGAGGACGGCCGGCGGCGCCCCGATCGCGACGGCCGTCGCGGGCGCGCTCGGGTCGCCCTCGCCGACGCCGTTCACGGCAGTCACCTCCCACGTGACGCGCTCGCCGTCCGCGAGGCCCCCGAGCACTGCTCGGGTGGCCGGCGCGACCTCGGCGGCGAGCGCGCGGCCCTCCGCGGCGCCGAGGCGGTACACGCGATACGCGGTGACGGCGGCGCCGCGCCCGGCGGCCGCTCGCCACGAGAGCGTGACCTCTCCTGCGCCGGTGGGGGTCGCGCTCGTCCCGCCGGGCGCGGTCGGCACGGCGGACGGGATCGGCGTCGGTCGGAAGAGGACGGCCTCGTCCTCGGCCGCGAACGCCCCGAACCGGAAGCGCGTCCCCGTCGCTCCCTGCGCGTCCTGGATCCCGGTGACGTGGTCGCGCCCCGAGGGGTCCGCGTCCCTCCAACGGACGATGACATCGCCGTCCTCCTCGAGGACGACCTGGAACGTCGACGGCGCTCCGCCTCCGAACGGGGGGACCTCCGTCCACTGCGCGACGAACGCGCGCTCCGGCGCCGCGCCGAGCGTGGCGACGTGCACGGCCCCGCCCGCGGACGCGTCGAGGTCGGCCCAGTACGCCGCGACGACGGCGCTGCCGGGCGAGGGCAGGAGCGCGGGGGCGAAACACGGGCCGCACGCCAAGGCACCGAAGCCTACGAGCCCGTTCGCGTGGACGACGACTCGGTCGTACGTCGCGCCGTGGAACGGAAAGGCGAAGCCGGTCGCGACCTCGGCGAAGGCGTCGTCCGCGAGCGTCAGGGCGGTCGCGGAGGGCGACACGTCGAGGAACGCGGACGCGACGCGCTCGCAGACGTACCCGTCGAGGTCCGGCAGGGAGGTGTCGCAGGCGCCGTCGTCTGCGGGCGCCGGCGGCGAGTCGCATGGCGCCGTCGCGGCGACGAGGCAGAGGAGGTCGAGGCGGCCGTGTCCGAACGTCGCGTCGCGGCCGGCGGCGCCGAGGTCGCGCACAGCGACGGCGAGCCGCGCGCGCACGTCGTCCGCGGCAAGCGAGGGCTCTTCGGCCCAGAGGAGGGCGGCCGCGGCGGCGACCTGCGGCGTCGAGAAGCTCGTGCCGGTGACCGTGCGGTACGCGTCGTCCGCGTCGGCCGACGGCCCGAGGACGGAGACGCCGGGGGCGACGATCTCGACCTCCGGGCCCGTGGACGCGAAGCTGCACGCGTCGTCGGCCGCATCCGTGCACCCGACGGCGACGACGCCGGCGAGTCGCGCCGGCCACTGCACGCAGCCGGAGCAGCCGTCGTTGCCGGCGGCGGCGACGACGAGGCGCCCCCGAGCGTGCGCCGCGTCGAGGGCGTCGCGGATGGCGGACGACTCCGCGGGGGAGCCGAGGCTGAGGCTCACCACCAGTCGTTGCGTCGGGCGCTCCGCGCACCAACGGATGCCGGATGCGACGTCGCTCGGCCGGCCCGAGCCGTCCGCCGCGAGCGCCTTCGCCACGTAGAGCCCGACCTCCGCGACCCCGTCGATGCCGAAGCCGTCGCGGACGCCCGCGACGGCGACGCCCGCGACGGTCGTGCCGTGGCCACTCTCGTCGTCCGGCTCCGCGTCGACGCGGACGAGATCGACGCCTCCGAGGACGCGCGCCGTGGCGAACTCCTGGTGCGACGTCCGTACCCCGGAATCGACGACGCACACCGCTGCGCTCACGTCGCCCGCCCCGATCGCGCTCCAGGCCTGCGCCGCGCGGATCGCGCGCAGCGGCCACTGCGACGGCCCGGGCGGCGCGAAGGGTGGATCCGCGACGAGCGCGCGCGGGGCGTCCGGCTCCACCCACCGGACCAAAGGATCGGCGCGGGCGGCGCGCAGGAACGTCGCGGGATCGTCCGTGGTGACGACGAGCATCGCGAGGGCGGCATCGACGCGCACGACGCGCGCGCCGTGGATGGCGCCGTCGGCGACAACGAGCGCGGGATCCACTCCCACCGCGAACGACTCGTCGAGGGGGGAAGGCGCGCCGGCTCCGAAGGGGAGCGTCAACGCTGCGGCGATGAAGACGAGGGACGAGGGCCTCCCCATGCGCTTCCCGCTGAGAGGCCTCCTTCGACGGCATCAACGTTCCCACGGACATCTTCGCCTCGTCACTCCCCCCGGTGACGACCAGACCGACATGATATCCGGAGACGGACTCACGACCGGGGAGGCTGCGCCAGGCTCGGGCGGCCGCGGCCGACGCTGCGGCAGGTCGAGCCACGCGGTTCTCGGCATGCGCGTGCATCGGGCGTACGTCTGGGTCCTGGCAGTCGTCCTCACGCTGCCCGTGGCCTTTGCCGCGAGCAAGACGTACGATCCCGCGTGGTATCCGAGCGTCACGGAGCAGCTCGTCGAGGGCCACACGGTCTTCGCCGTGATCAACGCGACCATCTGCATCAAGCGGGCGCCCGGCGGCGGCAAGGCCGAGGCCGTCGACTGCCCCGTCGTCGGTCCGCTCTTCAACAACGCGACGGACCTCGAAGCCCGCGTCAACATGACGCTGCAGCGCATGGGCGCGGCCGTCGCCGTGCTCGTCCGCGACCGGTCCAAGGAGCTGAGGCCGGAACCGGTCCCGCCCCGGTGCGCGACGAACCGCGACGTCGCCGTCTCGGTCCTGCTCGAGAACCCCGGCGTGCTCTGGTTCAACGACCAGTTCCTCGTCGGCGACGACCTCGACATCGTCGAGACCGACGTGGACGCCAACGTCGACGTGTGCTCGCGGTCGTCCCTGTTCGGTTTCGCTCCGTCGGAGAACTGGCGCTTCCCGTGCGGAGGATGGATCGTGGCGACGCAGGGCGGCAACCCGGATCCACGGACCTTCCTCGGCGCGCCGTGGCAGTACGTCGAGACGTACCACATCGTCGACCCGAACGACCACGTCTGGGACATCCACAAGTGGCAGTTCTTCAGCCCCATCGCGATCGGGGTCATCCCGTCCTTCTCCGACGCGGAGTCCGTGCCGCTGCCGGACGGCGGCACCCTGGACACGCAGGTCTCGGTCCAATCCTCGTACGGCTACCACCTTTCGCTCTACAACATGTGGTCGGTCCCGGTGCAAGGCACCGGCGCCTGCATGCAGGTCGGGGCCAAGGACGTCGGTCCGACCTCCGGCCAGAGCTCGACGCCGTTCACGGACACCGCGAGCCGCGCGCCTCCGTACGACACGTTCTACACGGACCCCGATGGGAGCGGCCCGAAGCACCTCGAGCAGGTGAAGTACAACGCGGTCCTCTTCTTCTTCTTCGAGGACCTCGTCCCGAACGGCGTCAAGGACCACGGGAACGGTGGGGGCGACGACGGCGACCTCAGCTTCTGCGCGGCAGGGTCGAACGAGTGGGACTGCGGCGTCGGGCGCACGGACGCGGACGAGGGCAACTCGCACCCGTACAACGACGCCGAGCCGAGCGCGCCCGGCGAGCCCGCGAGCGGCCCGCGACACCTCCACCCGACCGCCGACGTCGACCTCTACTTCAGCAACGACCCCCCGCCGAAGCCCGCGATCGTCCACTACGCCGTGTACGACACCGTCGGGAGCTCCGCGCCGCGGCACACGCACGCGGACGGCGAGGCGTTCGACGACCGCATACGCTTCGACGCCGCCGCTTCGGCGTGCTGGTATTTCGAGAACGTGACGACGGGGTGCGCTCCGTGACGGAACGTTCATCCCGGCTCCCGCGCCTCGCACCGGCGGGAGGCAGCGTGCGCGCTCGGGGTCTCGTCGTCCTCGCGGTCGTCCTCGCGAGCGCTACACCGGCCGCCGTGTCGGTCGGAGACGAGCCCTCGACGACCTTCACGGTCGCGTTCGCCGGCGCGGTCCCGGTGGGCCCGGGCGACGCGTTCCACGGCGGCGTCGTGGAGAGGGTCTCGGCGCCGCTGGGCTTCGCGGCCGTTCTGACGCCCGACCCGGGGCTCTTCGCGCTTCGCGCGCGGGCCGATCCCGCGGTGCGCTGGATCGAGCCCGTCGGCGAGGTGCATGTCGAGGGCCACCGCAACGGAACGCTCGCGGACCGCCAGTACGCGCTCGACCAGATCCGCGCGCCGGTAGCGAACACCACGTTCGTGGTCGGCCTCGCCTCCGTCTGCTTCGTGGATTCCGGGTTCAACCCGCACGAGGACGTCGACGTCGCGGCCCTTCTGAAGGGGACCGCGAATTTCACCGGCTCCCAGGCGGGGGTGGTCGACAGGCTGGGTCATGGCACGTTCGTCGCGGGCGTCGTCGCGGCGAACGCAAGCAACGGCCGCGGCATCGATGGCCTCGGACACATCCCGTTCTACGTCGCGAAAGCGATCGCGGACTCCGGGACCGGCACGGCCTTCGACACCGCGGACGCGATCGCATGGTGCGCGGACCGGCCGGACGAACGGCTGGTCGTAAGCCTCAGCCTCGGCACCCGGACGGCCGCGCGCAGCCTCCAGGAGGCGGTCGCGTACGCGGACGCTCGCGGAAGGCTCATCGTCGCGGCCGCGGGAAACGAGGGCTGCTCGCCCTGCGTCGTCTTCCCCGCCGCGTTCCCCGAGGTCGTAGCGGTCGCCTGCACGTCGCGGTTCGAACAACGGTGCCGGTTCTCGTCCGCGGGTCCCGAGGTCGAGCTCGCGGCTCCCGGGGCCGGGATCCTCGGGCTCGCGCGCGACGGGAAGAGCTACACGTCCTTCAGCGGCACGAGCATGAGCACCCCGCATGTGGCGGGGGCGGCCGCGCTCGCCTGGAACGCGAGCCCGACCCTGAC
>DATDQL010000358.1:0-8794 GCA_035292305.1 Thermoplasmatota archaeon | reverse complement strand
GCGACGCCGATGGCCAAAGCAGCATGCCGGACGACATCCTGGTCCACAATTGGACCGTCGAGGCTCCGCTCCAGAGGAAGCTCCCCGAGCGCGTCGTCTTCTGGGACGAGACGCTCCGCGACGGCGAGCAGACGCCCGGCGTCTATTACACGCTCGAGGAGAAGGTCGAGCTCGCGAAGATGATCGACGACCTCGGCGTCGACGTCATGAACTGCGGCATCCCCGCGATCTCCGAAGGCGAGCTGCAGGCCGTCAAGGCCATCGCGAAGGAAGGGCTCCGTAACGCGAGCGTGCTCGGCGCGTGCCGCACGATCCGTTCGGACATCGACGCCTGCATCAAGGCCGACGTCGACGAGGTCTCGCCGTTCATCGCCATCTCGGACGTCCATCTCAAGTACAAACTGAAGAAAACGCGCGAGGAGGCCATCGCGATGGCCGTGGATTCCGTCACGTACGCGAAGGAGCACGGCCTCAAGGTCACGATCGTGACCGAGGACACGGTCCGCGCCGACCTCGACGTCGTCCAGCTGCTCTACAACGCCTGCATCGACGCCGGCGCCGACCGCGCGCTCTTCTGCGACACCGTCGGCGTCCTCACGCCCGCCTCGACGCGCTGGTGGTTCGCCGAGATCAAGCGGCGTGTCTCGAACCGCGCCGAGTTCGGCTTCCACAACCACAACGACTACGGCCTCGGCACCGCGAACGCGCTCGCCGCGCTCGAGGAAGGCATCCCCGTCATCAACTGCACCATCAACGGCATCGGCGAGCGCGCGGGGAACGTCTCGTTCGAGGAGGTCGTGATGGCGCTCGAGGACCTCTACGGTCACAGGACCGGCATCAAGCTCGACAAGCTCATGGAGGTCTCGCGCCGCGTCGAGCTCGCCACGGGGATCCCCGTCGGCATCACGAAGCCGGTCGTCGGCTACAACGCGTTCACGCACGAGTCGGGCATCCACACCGACGGCGTCATCAAGAACGCCGCGACGTACGAGCCCATCCAGGCCGAGACGCTCGGCCGAGAGCGCCGCTTCGTCTTCGGCAAGCACACCGGCACGACCGCCGTCGCGGATCGCCTCGAGAAGAACGGCCTTGCCGGCGTCCCGAAAGAGCAGCTCCTCGAGATCGCGAACCGCATCAAGCGCCGCACCGAAGGCCAGAGCAAGGCCTCGGTCAAGGACTTCATCGAGCGCTACCGCGCGTGGGACGTGCAGCACAACGGCGTCGACGACCCGACCTTCTGGAAGATCGTGAAGGACGTCACGGGGAAGGCGCCGCCGGCCGGAGTGGCCGAGAAGAAGTTCAAGTGGTAGCCTGGAAGACACGAAGGAGACGAAGACACGAAGCCGGCAGGATCTGCCGGCATGCGCAAGATGCGCGCGCATCTCGCGCGCGAATCTCGATATCCATTCGCGCGTCGCGGCGACGGCTGCTCGCGCACCAGCTCCACGGTCGTCGCCTCCGCGCCTGTGCGCACTCCCGCCAGCGCGAACGCCGTCTCGAGCTCGCGCCGGCCGCACCGCAGCCCCTCGCCGGAGCCGCCCTCGCCCGCGGGGGGTCGGATCAGGGGCCGCCCCGTTCCGGAAGACCCAAGCCTTCGGCAATGCCGTGGAGGCTCCGTGTTCGGTGCCCCCGGTGCCTGGAGCGTGGCGACGGTCGCGATGATCGCCCTCTCCGGATGCGCACGTGACGGGGCCGAGGCTCTTCCAGCCTTCGACCCCGACGCGGACGTCCGGTTCGTGCTGGAGGCAACGTATCCCCCAGCGGAGGACGTTCTCGTCCGCATCGAGAACGTCGGCGACCGCTCCTACGTGTACCGTGTCCTCTGGCCCGCATGCGCTCTCCGGTTCTTTGCCGACGACGGCCGCGAGTTCCGCGTCCCGACCGGCGTGACGTGCGGCGAGGCCGGCGACGCCGAGATCACTCCAGGAGAGACCGTCGTGCTGTTCTAATGGGGCCTCACGGAGTGCACGAGCATGAGCGACGGATGCGAGGCATCCCGCGCGCTCTCGCCCGGGACGTACCACCTGCGGGCCGCGTTCCGCGCCGCGGACGGAGCGGGCGCTTCGGCGTCGGGCGCGAGCTTCCGGATCGTCGCCCCTTGAGGAGTGCCTCGGATCGGATCCGAGATCGTGCGCGGCGGAGCGGCTACTCTCGCACCAGCTCCACGTTCGCGGCCTCCGCGCACGTCCGCACCCCGGCCAGCGCGAACGCGGTGTCGAGTTCGCGCCGGAAGCACCGGAGCACAGCGCGGGCGCCGTCCTCTCCGCCGGCGGCGAGCCCCCAGAGGAGGGGCCGACCGACGAGCACGCCGCGCGCGCCGAGGGCGAGGGCGCGCAGCACGTCGGTGCCGCGGCGGACACCGCCGTCCACCCACAGTTCTCCGCGGCCGCCGAGCGCGGCCGCGACCTCGGGCAGCGCGTCTGCCGTCGCGACCGCGCCGTCGAGCTGGCGACCGCCGTGGTTCGAGACGACGACGCCGGCCGCGCCGTGGTCGAGCGCGAGCCGCGCGTCGTCCGGGTGCACGACGCCCTTCACGAGGATCGGGAGCGACGTGATGGTTCGCAGCCAGTCGACGTCGCGCCACGTGAGGCCGTCGTCGAGTCCGCCGAAGATCTCTTTGAGCATCGCCGCGCCGGAGCCTGCTGGCTTCACATCCGCGTCGAAGTTCGCAGGTCGCGCGTCGATCACGTGGCCCGCCTTGAGGTCGCGCTCGCGGCGCCCGAGCACGGGCGTGTCGGCGGTGAGCACGATCGCGCCGAACCCGGCGCGCTCGGCGCGCGCGACGAGGGCCTCCCCTGTCTTGCGGTCCTTGTAGAGGTAGAGCTGGAACCAGCGCTGCGCGTCGGTGTTCTCTGGCGCCGCGTCGAGCGCCTTCGCGACCTCTTCGAGCCGCGTCGTCGAGAGCGAGGAGAGCACGAATGGGACGCCCTCGCGCGCGGCGGCGCGCGCGGTCGCGACCTCCGCGTCGGCGTGCGCGAGCCTCTGGAACGCGGTCGGCGCGACGCCCACGGGCATCGCGATGCGGCGGCCGAGCGCGGTCGTCGAGAGGTCTCTTCCCCGGACGTCGACGAGCACGCGGTACCGGACCCTCCAACGCCTCCAGGCCTCGACGTTCGCGGAGAGCGTGACCTCGTCCTCGGCCCCGCCGGCGTAGTAGTCGTAGGCCGCGGGCGTCAGGCGCTCGCGCGCGACGCGTTCCGCCTCGTCCACGTTGACGAATTCCACGCCGGGAAGGATGCGCCTGCGGGCGCTAAGACGCTTTGGAGACGAAAGGTTCGTATAGCGCGGCCCGATAGGGCCGCGCAGGGTTCCCCATGGGTCTCTTCGACAAGGTCCTCGGAACGGGCACGGACAAGCTCAACGGGCCGGAAGGCTTCGCGGGGGTCGCGTTCTGCGCCGTCGCGGCGGACGGCGTGCTCACCGAGGAGGAGCAGCTCGGCCTCGTGACGACGATGTCCCGCATGAAGCTCTACGAGGGCATGAGCCAGCGCCAGATCGGCGCCATCTTCGACAAGCTCGTGAAGATCGCGCGCAGCGAAGGCATCGACGTCCTCCTGCAGCGCTCGAGCGAGGCCATCCCGAACGAGCTGCGCCCCACGGCCTTCGCGGTGTCCGCGGATCTCGTGATGGCGGACGGGATGATCGCGACCGCGGAGAGGGCGTTCCTCGAGAAGATCCAGAAGTCCCTCGGCGTGATGGACGCCGACGCCCTGAGGATCGTCGAGGTCATCCAGGTCAAGAACAAGGGCTGAAGACGCGTAGGGGCTTCGGCCACGCCAACCGAGCCACCGACGCCAAGGCGGTTGTTCCGATCTCGGGACAACACACAAGCGTTCCGAGGCGTCCGCGGTGCCCGATGTCACTCTCCGAGCCAAGCCTGGAAGCGGACCTTGTTGCCCGGACCGTACTTGATGCCGCCTTCTCCGTTCGCAAGGGGCTCGGTGTAGGGCTCGTCGAGAAGGCCTACGTGCGGGCCCTTGCGGCAGAGCTGCGGGCTCGCGGCGTGGAGGTCGCGACCGAAGTCGACGTCAGCCTCGTCGTGGACGGCGAGCGCATCGTCGGTGGCCGAGCAGACCTGGTCGTCGAGCGCAAGGTCCTCGTCGAGGTGAAGGCCACGGAGCTTCCGCTTCCGCGACACCGCGCGCAGGCGCTGACGTACCTCCGCTGCAGTACGTGCGAGATCGCGTTCGTCCTGAACTTCTGCGTGCATCCGTTTCGCTCTGGGATCCAGCGCCTCGTCCTGACCGGGCGTGGAGGACGCTGAACGCCTTGGCGTGGTTGGCTCCTTGGCGTGCGCGGCATCAGCCGCGCTCGTACTTGCTCGCGCAGCCCACCTGCATGTCGGTCGCGACCAGGACCATCTCCCCGTCCCGCTCGGTGACGGTGCCGGTGACCACGACCGTGCGTCCCTCGAGCGAGCCCCCGGCCTCGTGCTCGGGGAGGGTGCGGTCCCACACGACGGAGATGCGCGATGCGCCGTCGGTCAGGACGAACCGGACCGGGTCGGCGTCGCGCTGGACGCTCCCTTCGAGGACCGCGGCCTTCACCGTGACCTCTCCCTGGTGTTCCACCGCGCCGGCGACGACGTCCCCGACGGTGGCGTAGCCTGAAGGAAGCGCGCCGGCGAAGGCGAGGGCACCGCCCGCGGCTGCCAGGGTGAGGAGGAGCGCGAGGCGCGCGCGGCGGCGCATGGTGCGCCCGACCGGGTCCGAGGTCATGAACGTTGCCCGGATGCGGTGCGAGGGAGGGGCTCTGGAGGTCGGTGCGCTGGCAGCGCGCCGCCGATGGTCCACGAAGACCACGAACCTTCACGAACATCACGAGATCCATCGGATTCGTGGAGTTCGTGACGCCTCGTGGTCTTCGTGGCCGTCAAGGGGCGGGGCGGTCAGCCGCCGGGCGGCCGCCGCAGCAGCTCCGCGGCCTCGTCCGCGAGCTGCTCGGCGAGGCGGTGCAGCCGCACGAGGTACGCGCCGATCCCGAGCCAGACGGCGGTGTAGGCCACCGCGAACGCGACGACGTCCTCAACCAACGAGATCCCCCCGACGTCGCTCGACGGCCGCCTCCACGCGCGCGAGGTCGAAACGGACCCGCGCGAGCGCCGCCCCGACGAGCGTGAAGGCGGCGAGCGAGAGAAGCAGGATCGCCCACAAGGATCCCGAAAGCTCGGTGCCCCGTGTGAGGTCCGGGTGCGGGGTCGCGGCGCGGTTCGCGAGCCACGAGAGCGGCACGCCCACGAAGGCGGCGACCCCGTAGACGGCGGCGAGCCTTGCGCGGCGCTCCGGCGTATCGACCCCGCGCCGGAGCATGAGGTAGCCCAGGTAGGCGAGTTCCAGGACGAGAGTCGTCAGGAGCTTCGGATCCCGAACGAGGCTGTAGTCGCCGCCGAACTCGGCTCGCGCCCAGACGACGCCCGTCACGAGGGCGAGTCCGCCGAAGAGAGCGCCGACCTCCGCGCATGCGAGCGCGGCGAGATCCCAGGTCTCCGCGCGTGCGCCGCCCCGCAGCACGCCGATGCTCGCGGCGACCACGGCGGCGAACGCGAGGTACGCGGCCCACGCGCTTGGAACATGCACGTAGAGGATGCGCGAGGCGAGAGGCGAGACGAAGCCGGCGAGCCCTCCGGCCGCGATCCCGACGGCCGTCGCGACGGCGAAGACGAGCACGGCGGCTACGGCGAGGACGGTGCGGCGCACGTCAGCCCTCCACGGCGTGCTCGAACAGGAGCGCGGCCAAGGCGAGGAACAGAACGTCGTACCCCGCCAAAAGGGTCACCTCCGACCGGATGTCGTCCCACCCTCCCCCGTGGAGCACGTCGGCGGTGCCGTGGAGGGCGGCAACGAGGACGGGCACCGCGAGCGGCAGGAGGAGCACGGGCAGCATGAGCGCCCGCCCGCGCGTCCGCGCCGCGAGCGCGGCGAGGAGCGTGCCGGAGCTTGCAAGCCCGACGACGCCGAGGAGGACCACGGGAAGCGCGAGCGCGTCCGTCCACGCGAGCGGGTCGCCGGCGACGGCGGCGTTGAGCGCGATGAGGACGACGGCGAGCGCACCGAGCAGGATGGTGTTGGCCGCGGCCGCGCCGAGGTACACGGCCGCCCTCGAGGCGGGGAGCGTGAGGACCGTGTCGATCGTGCCGAGGTCCGACTCGGCGAGCGTGCCGCGTCCCAGGGCGAGCGACGCCGCGAAGGAGAGCCCCATCCAGAACGTCGCGGCCGCGACCTCCGCGCGCTGCGGCAGGTCGTGAAGAGCGACATCGGCGACGACGACGACGAGCGCGCCGACCACGACGAGCGTCGAGAGCACGTCGCGCGAGCGCGCCTCCCGCAGGAGCTCGAGCCGGACCAGCCGCGCGATCACCTCGCTCCCTCCACAGGGCCGTCGTACGCGACGCGCCCCCCTTCGAGCCGGACCGCGCGCGTGGCCCACGGCGGACGCGCCTCGTGCGTCGCGACCAACGTCGCGAGCCCGGGCACGCGGCGCGTGAGGAGCCACGCCTCGAGACGCGCCCGGCCTTCGGCGTCGAGCGCCGCCGCCGGTTCGTCGAGCAGCACGAGCGGCAGCCCGCCGAGCGAGGCGCGGGCGAGCGCCGTCCGCTGTTGGAGGCCGCGCGACAGCGTCCCCGCGCGCTGCGCCGCGACGCGTTCGAGGCCGAGGCGCCCGACCGCGGTCGCCGCTTCGTGGTCGGCGAGGTCGCGGAGCCGGACGACGGCCTCGAGGTTCTCGAGGACGGTCAGCTCGGGGAAGATCCCCGGTCGATCCCCTGCCCACGCCACGGACGCGCGCGCCTCCTCGGCCTCGTCGAGAGTATCGTGGCCCGCGACGACGACGCGGCCCGACGACGCGCGGTCGAGCGTCGCGGCGATGCGCAGGAGGGTCGTCTTTCCCGCGCCGTTCGGGCCGTGGAGGGCCACGACCTCGCCGCCGCCGACGTCCAGGCGCACCGCGTCGAGGACGGTGCGACGGTGCCGCTTGACGACGTCCTCGAGGCGGAGCACGCGCGGCGGCGAACCGCCGGGGGGCTCCTGAGGCTTGCCGTGAACGGTCCGCACCCATCGCGTTCAAGAGCGGCGTAGCCCTCCCAGACCCGTGGAATCTCGCACGGCCCCCGCGCCGCAACGCCGGCGCGAGCAGGACCACGCCCTCGTCCTTCTCTCGCGCAGCGCGTCGCTTCGCGCGGGCGACGCCGAGTCGTGCATGCGGGAGATCACGGAGACCGCCGCGCGCGTGCTCGCTGTCGAACGCGTCGGCGTCTGGTGGTTCGACGATAGCCGCTCGAAGATCCGTTGCGTCCACAGCTTCGAGCTCTCGCGCGCGAAGCATGGCGCGGGCGGGGAGCTCGCATCGGAGGAGTACCCGGCCTACTTCGCGGCTCTCGAGGAGGAGCGCACCATCGCGGCGGCGGATGCGCACGTCGACCCTCGGACGATGGAGTTCTCGCGGACGTACCTGACACCCCTCGGGATCTCTTCCATGCTCGACGTCCCGGTACGCGTCGCCGGCCGCATGGCCGGGATCGTCTGCCACGAGCACGTCGGCGTGAAGCGGGTCTGGACCGTGGACGAGGAAGCGTTCGCGGCCGGCGTGGCCTCGCTCGTCGCGCTCGCCGTCGAGACGGAGGCAAGGCACCGCGCCGAGACGGACCTCAAGGGCGCGCTCTCGGAGCTCGAGGCCACGCTCGAGTCCACTGCGGACGGGATCCTCGTCGTCGATCGCAACGGGCGCGTCACGCGGTTCAACCGCAAGTTCGTGGAGCTGTGGCGCATCCCGGAGGAGCTCGTCGCGACGCGCGACGACGAACGGCTGCTCGGGTTCGTCCTCGACCAGCTCGACGACGCGGAGGTCTTCCTCCGGAAGGTGCGGGAGCTCTACGCGCAACCCGAGGCCGAGTCGTTCGACGTCCTGCCGTTCAAGGATGGCCGCTTGTTCGAGCGGTATTCGCAGCCTCAGAGGGTCGGAAGCGACGTCGTCGGCCGCGTCTGGAGCTTCCGCGACGTCACGAAGCGCAAGGCCGCCGAGGACGCGCTGCGCGAGCAGATGGGGCTCTACCACTCCCTGCTCAGCACGATGAGCGACTTCGGGATGGGCATGTGCATCCGCGAGGGCGAGCGCTTCGTGTACGTCAACGACGCCTTCTGCCGCATCGCCGGCCGCTCGCGGGAGGAGCTGTTGGCGGTGCGGAGTTTCCTCGACCTCCTGTCCCCGCAGGACCGCGAAGTCTTCTCGGAGCGGCTCCGCGCGAGGCGCGACGCAGGTCGCGACGAGGAGCACTACGCGGCACCGATCCACGGCACGGACGGGCGCCGCCGCCACGTCCAAGTCGCGGTGAAACGACTTCCGGGGGCGGCCGACCGGTACGTGTCGCTCTTCCAGGACGTGACGGACCAGCGCGAGGCCGAGGAGCGGATGCGGCGCGCGGAGAAGATGGCGGCCATGGGGCTCCTCGTCGCCGGCGTCGCGCACGACGTGAACAACCCTCTCGCAGTCGCGCGCAGCAACAACGACCTCATCCTCGAGTCGTCGAGCGAGCCGACGGTGCGGAAGCTCGCGACGACGAACGCGCAGGCGATGCGCCGCATCGAGGCGACCGTGCGGCGGCTGCAGCGCCTCGCGGCGCCGCAAGCTCCGCGGCGCATCCCGACGGACCTGCGGCCGATCCTCGCCGACGCCGCGCGTCTCGTCGGCGACCAGTTCGCCGGTCGGTGCACGGTGGACGTCGAGGTCGCCGGGTTGCCCCTCGTCGCGTGCGACCCCGACCTCGTCGCCGACGCCGTCATGAACCTCGTCCTGAACGCGG
>DATDQL010000357.1:0-8970 GCA_035292305.1 Thermoplasmatota archaeon | reverse complement strand
CGGGGCGCACGGCTCGCGCCATGCGCCAGGGGTCCTTGAACGTGCCGCCGTCTTCGCCCGTCGTACCGGAAAGCACCGAGACCCGCGCGCGGACGCGGACGCGTGCGAGGCGCACGGTCGGCCACGCTCGTCCTGGTCGCCGCCCTTCTCTCGGGATGCGTTGCCCGGGCTCCCGGCGGGAACGGCGCGGGTGGTATCGAGGTCGAACTCCTGCGCGCGCCGACACGCGCGGATCCCGGCCCTGTCGACGTCGAGTTCGACGTCCTCGGGCCCGCGACCGGTCCTGCGGTCCTCCACTGGGGGCCTGCGAGCGACGCCTCGGAGCCGTACGCCTACGCGGGGAACCTCACGTTGCGCCCCGACGGGGGCCTCGCGACGCTGCGTCTTGCGTCCGGCGCGTGGTTCTACCGCATCGAGGTCCCGACGGCCAGCGGGGCGTTCTGGACGGGCGAGCATCGGATCGACGTACGTGACGTCTCCGGAGAAGTGATCCTCCGAGGCGCCCCGCAGGCCGCCTTCGTCGGCGTTCCCTGGAACGTGACGGTCGAGACGCGCGGTGTGCGCGGCGGCACGAACGTCACCGCGTGGATCGAGTGGAGCGTCGACGACGCGCGCGGTCGCGGGGACGGGGTGGAAGCCGTCGCTCCGGGGCCGATCATGCTCAGCGTCCGGGTGCCTTCGCCCGGAGACGCGCGGTGGCGCGTCGTCGTCGCGATGGACGGGCTCGAGCTCACGAGCACCGAGGGCACGATCCGCGTGACCGAGGGGTTCCGCGTCGTCGTCGTCGCCGTCAGCGATCCCGCGCCCGGCGAGGGCGTTCGCGTGACATGGCGAGTCGAGGGGCCGCGCGCTGCGGACGTGACGACGCGCTTGCTCTGGGCAAGCGGCGAAGGCGAGCTCGACCGCGCGACCGACCCGCGCGCCGCCGAGGTCGATCAGGACGTCAACGGGGTGATCCCTCCGGCCCGCGGGTCCGTCATCCGGTTCCAGGCCGAGGCCGTGGTGGACGGCCGGACCCTCCTGTCCAAGACGCATGCGGTGACCTTCCGCTGACGGAGCGCGACGCCGCGTCGACGAACCGCAGCGCGGCATCCTCGGCTCCCACCACGTTGATCCGCGGGGTCACGAGGACGCGAGGGGGTGCGTCGCCGTGCGCGATCCACAGCGGAGGCCGCGTGAGGTCGTGACCGTAGTCGGCGCGGGTCACGGCCAGCGCGCGGCAAAGGTTCCCGGGCCCGCGCGCGAGGTCGCGGTCGGCGACGGCGCCCCGCCGGCGCCGCATCGAATCGAGGCCGGAGACCGGCTCTGCGGCGCGGAGCAGGACCGCCTGCGGGTCGCCGTTCCCGCCCGTCACGACGTTCAGGCACTCGGCGCGACCGTAGATGAGGTACACGTACGCGCGGCCGGCCGGACCCCACATCGCGCGGTTCCGCTCCGTCCGCCCGGAGAAGCTGTGGCTCGCCGGGTCGCCTCGCGCGCGCACGTCCGCGATCGCGACCGCACGCCGTCGTGCGAGCCCGGGGTTCGCGCCGCGCGGGCCGAAGTACGCCTCGGTCTCGACGACCCGCACCGCGGCGCCGCCGTCGGCCGCCTCGTGCACGAGGACGCACCCGAGCAGCGCCCGAGCGACGACGTCCGCGTCGCGCTCGAAGAACGCGCACGGGAGCGGCGAGGTCCGGTCCACGACCGTGCACCACCCGAGGACCAAAAGACTATGTTCCGGGGACACCGCTCCCGGCGGGCCCATGGCGAGCCTCTGCGAGGCGTGCGGACGGGAGGAGTACATGCCCTTCGTCTGCAAGATGTGCGGGGGCCGCTACTGCGTCGAGCACAGGCTCCCCGAGAACCACGCGTGCGCGAGGCTCGGCGAGTACAAGGACCGGGCGCGGACGGAAGGGCGCCTGTACACGCCGCCGCCGGAGACCGTCCGACCGAGCGTCTCGAGCGGCGCGCGGGCGGCCTCCGGCGTCGCGAGCGCGTTCGAGCGAGTCGAGGGGAAGCTCACGTACATCCTCCTCGGCGTCATGGTCGCGACGGCGATCCTCGAGGTCGCGTTCATCGCGCTCGCGGATCCGTCTCTGTTCCAGGCCATCTTCGTCCTCAGCGAGGACTCCGCCCTCGTGCACCCTTGGACGCTCCTCACGAGCATCTTCACGCACGCGGACTTCAGCCACCTCTTCGGCAACGCCCTCGTCCTGTTCTTCTTCGGGGTCGCCCTCGAAGGCCTCATCGGCAGCCGCCGCTTCCTCGGCCTCTTCATCGCGGCGGGCATCCTCGCGGGCCTCGCCGAGATCGGCGTGGGCACGCTGCGGCCCGGTGTCACGCACGTCGTCGGCGCGAGCGGGGCGATCATGGGTGTGCTCGGCGCGCTCACCGTGCTCGCACCGCGGCTGACCGTCCTCGTCTTCTTCGTCATCCCTGCGCCGCTCTGGCTCATCACTGCCCTCTACGCGCTCTTCGACATTGCGTTCCTCGGGACCCCCGACCGCGTCGCGCACCTCGCGCACCTCGCCGGACTCGCGGTCGGACTCCTCTACGGGAAGCACCTCCACGACCGCGGGCTTCGCGCCCGGATCGCGCCCCCGCCCGGGGTCCAGTATCGGCGCTACCTTTGAAGTACGCACGGGGTGCACGCGTTGAACGTCCTCACAACAACGTTTTTTATACGACTTCCCGTGCGGGAGCAGGTGCGTCGTGTCCCGTCCAGCGTGGGTCTCGTCGCCGGGTTCGTCGTCCTCCTCCCGGCGCTCCTCGCAGGCTGCATCGATGATCCCGGCGAGACGCTGACCGGCTCGGCGGAAGTCGGCGACGACGCGGACCTCGCCAACCTCACGATGCCCGACAACCGCTCGGGCTCGTTCAACGCGTTCCGCGAGACGAACGCGACGGAGGAAGGCGTCGGCGGGATGGCGCACGACCATGACTACTGGAAGGGGCGCGACCGCGTGGACCTCTTTTCGCTCCGGTCCTACATGGGTCCACGACCAGGCGCCGAAGGGGCCTCGGTCGTCTTCGGGATGCCGAACGGATCCCTCGTCTACGAGGGGACGGCGACGATCGAGTTCACGGTCAAGAACCCCGAGCGGCACGTCTGCGACCCCTCGGGGTTCACGCTGAACGCGAAGGACACCTGTACGGACGGCACCGGCGCGGGAACGCCGGCGCTGCCGCGCGTCCCCGACCCGGCGCCTCCGAAGCTCAGACTCGAGTACCTCCATTCTGCCGCGAGCACGTGGATCCCCGCGGGCGATCTCGTCTGGGGTTCGGCCTTGGTGCTGCCAGTGCGGCCGGTGGAGACGGACATGCCGCACTCGACGCGAAGCCTGTGGCTCTTCCGCGTGGTCTCTACGCAGCCGCTCGTCGATGCCACGCTCACGTTCGAGGCGGCCGCCACGATCGTTCGCGGTGAGGGAGTCGCGGAGTGGCCGGGCCACCCCGACTTCTACGCGAAGAAGCCCTGGCGCGTCGTCTACGATGGGCCAGCCTCCACGCGGGAGGCGGGGTTCGGCGGACCGGTGTTCGGGTTCAACGACAGCCTGGAACAGAAGACGCCGGGAAAGCTCGTCTCCTACGGCACGCGGACCGTCCTCGCGTGGATCAACATCACGTCCTACCAGGGTGCGCCGGGCTTCGAACCGACGTACTGGTACCTCTACTTCCACAACGCGACCGGCGACTGGTACACGGCGGACGTCTTCAAGAAGGACAACACGATCGCCGTGAAGAACCTGCTCTTCACTCTCCCTGTGACGGACGACGGCATGGACTCGCCGTACGCGCCCGACAGCCGGTGGGAGTTCGTGCTGCGCGGGACGAAGGAGCTCGACCCTCTCGTGACCGGGCTGACGTGCTACGGCGGTTGCGCGACATACGGAGTCGACTATCAGATGACGATCATCGCCACGAATCAAGTCCTTCCCGAGGAAGCCTACAGCTCCCTCGACGACGCGAGTTGAGATCATGCGAACCGTTCCCCTCCCCCGTACCGCCATCGCCATCGTGATGCTCACCGCGCTTCCCCTCACCGGCTGCATCGGCGCCGACGACCCCGCCGCCGACGGCCTCGCGACCGCGAACACGACGGGCTCGGGAGACGTCTCGAACGTCGCTCCGGACGGTCGCAAGATCTCCGCGTTCGACGAGACGAACCGCACGGAGGCGGGCCTTGGCGGGCGCGAGCACAGCCACGACTACTGGGCCGGCCGCGACCGCGTCGACATCATGAGCGGCGAGTACGGCATGATCCCGTTCCCGCTCGTCCCCGGGGACGGCTACGCGCCCGCGACCGCGATCGTCGACTGGCAACCGCCACCGCCGAACATCGTGTTCGAGGGCACGGCGCACATCGAGTTCCTCCTCAATGACGTCCGTCACGTCTACACGGGTCCCGGCGGCACGCCCGTGCCGGGCGCGCCGGAGCTGCCCTCCGTCCAGCACGCGGCGGTCCACTTCAGCCTGAAATACATCACGCCGAAGGAGGTCCCCGGCGACTGGCGCGACGCGGGCGCGGTCGTGCCCGGCACGCCGCTCATCATCCCCGTGAGATCCGACGAGGTCGACATGCCGCACGCCATCGCGAGCCTGTGGGTGTTCCGCCTCTACACGGACGAGGCCAACGAGGTCGAGTTCAACATGACGATCACCATCGTGCACGGCGAGGACGTCGAGGAGTGGCCCGGCCACCCCGACTTCTACGCCGATCGCACGTCGCGGGTCGTGTTCGACCAGGACACGCAGACGAAGGCCTTCGGCGCGCACCAGTTCCTCGTCACCGGCGACGACACGACGTGGAACCACCCGCAGAAGCTCATCTCCTACGGGACGGAGCAGCTCGACGTCTTCGTGAACATCACGCGCGCGGACTCGCCGGTCGAGCCGACGGGATTCTTCCTCGACTACCACAACGCGAGCATCGTGCCCGGGATCCAGACGTTCGACCCGGGCCAGAACCGCGTCTACGACTCCGCGTCCGACGGCTCGACGTTCCACTTCGTCGTGCCCGTCGACACCGGCGGGATGGACTCGCCGTACATGCCCTCGAGCCGCTGGGGCTTCCGCGTGCTCGCCGAGTTCAGCAACGAGGTCGTCCAAGGCTGCGGCAACCGCGAGGCCGCGGGCTTCACGATCGGCACGAGCTGCTTCCCATATTCCGTGGACTACCACATGTCCGTCATCGCGTCCGGCAGGAGCACCGCGCTCGGGGTCGCCAACATGACGGCCGACGGCGGGACCTGAGGGGGCCTCCTCGATCACTCCGCGAGCAGCGCCTCGAGCACCGGCAGCATGTCCGTGCCTTCGACCGTGACGTTCGCGCCCTTGCGGACCTCGTCGTCGAACGGGTTGATCGCGACACCGAACCCGGTCTCGCGGAACATCGTGACGTCCCAGCGCGAGTTGCCGACGCTCGCGGTGCGTTCCTTCGCCGCGCCGCTCGCTCGCACGATGCTGCGCGTCGGCGCCCCCTTGTCGCGGATCTCGATGAACAACACGCCCTCGCCGGTGAGGTACCCTTGCGCGTCGGCCGCGAGGCCGTTCGCGAGGTAGAGGTCCATCTCAAGCGCTTCCGCGACTCGGTGCGCGAGGATGTCCATGCCGCCGCTCACGATGCCCGTCGCGACGCCGCGGTCGCGCAAGGCCCGCATGACCCGCGGGGCGTTGCGCATGATCGGCGCGCGCTCGAGCACGCGCGCGACGTCGTCGAGGTGGATCGGACGCCTCTCGATGCCCCAGAGGGCGATGTCCGTGCGCATGAACTCAAGGTCGTCGATCTCCCCGCGGTTGTACCGCGCCCAGTTCGCGTCGTTCGAGACCTGGAAGTGCTCGTGGACGAACTCCCACGACGACATCTCGTCGACGAGCGTCCCGTCCATGTCGAAGAGCACGAGGTCGTACGGCGCGTCCGCGCGGTCGCGCACGGCCCCGAGGACGCGTTCGCGGCCTCCTTCGAGGAAGACGACGCCTGGCGGGAAGGCGGGAAGCTCCAACGCGGGCCGGAGCCGACGGCGCGGCTTCAACCTGAGCCCGCAGGACGACGGATGAAGGATGAAGGGTCGAAGGATGACGGGGAGGGTCAAGGGGACGAGGGTGAAGGGGAGGGCCGAAGGGTCGAGCGCGACGCGGCGCACGAAGGCCGACGGCGGGCGCTCTGCCCGGCTCGGTGCCGCCCGTCGTCCCTCGCCCCTCCCCGTCGCCCCTCCGCCCCAGACCCTTCCCCTTCATCCTTCGACCCTTCATCCGTCATCCTTCGGGTTCAGGCGTCCCCCACATCGGTGAACACGAGCTCCGCGAGCACGGTCTCCCGCCGCGACCGCAGCCGGTCCGCGAGCCGGCGGATCTCGGCGGCGTCGCCTTCGAGGAGGATCATCTCGACGCACCGCCCGTCCGCATGGTTGTGCATCATCGACTTCACGACGCTCGAATGGTCGTGCTTGATCTCGGCGATGCGGCGCTCCTGTCCTTCCTCGTAGACGAGCGTGAGCGTCGCCGCCCGGCGGCCGCGTCGCTCCGAGGTCTCGCGCATGAGCTCGCGCAGGCTCGCGCGCACGGCCTCCGAGCGACCGGCGAAGCCGCGCGCCGCGACGAACGAGTCGAGCCGGTCGAGCACGGCGTCCGGGAGAGAGATGCTGACGACGGCCATGCCTGGGCAACGGTCGCGAGGTTATCAAGATTGGCGGGAGGCCTTCCTAGCCCTCCGCGAAACCCCGCGGTCCGGGTTACTAGAGAGAGGCCAGGACTTATCAGCCCTCGACGTGTCGCGCGGCCGTGTCGTTCCTCGCCGGACCTTCGGGCGTCGCCTTCGTCGCGCTCGGCGCCGCTGCCGTGACGCTCCTTGCCGGAGTCCTCGTCCTCGTCGGCCGCCCGACCTCCGAGCGCCGCGTCCACCTGTTGCTCGGCGCGACGGCAGGCCTCCTCCTTGCGGTCGCGCTCCTCGACCTCGTCCCCGAGGCGATCGAGCTCGAGCCCGATGCCGGCGTCACGATGGCCGCAGGCGTGCTCGCGCTGTTCCTCGTGCGCTGGCTCACCGGGGGACACGACCATACGCACGGCGGCGAGGACGACGGGCACGGGCACGGCGGCCACGGAGGGCGTGCCGCGCGGCTCGCCGTCCTCGCCGCGGTGGCTCTCGGATTCCACCGCCTCGTCGATGGGTTCGTGCTCCCGGCGACGCTCGGCCTCGAATCCGCCGCGGGCCTCGCGGCCGCCGCCGCGATCCTCGTGCACCAGTTCCCCGACGGCATTGCTGCCGCCACGCTCTTCGTCGCAGCTGGCTGGCGTCGCGCGCGGACCGTTCGTGGAGTCGCCGTCCTCGCCGTCCTCACGCCGCTCGGCGCCCTGGTCGGCCTACTTCTCGCCGACATCAGCGGGTTCGCGGGTCACCTCGTCGCGCTCGCCGCCGCGTCGTTCATCTTCATCGCACTCGCGGAGCTCCTGCCGGAGCTGCGCAGCCACGCGCAGCGTCACGTCGTCGGCATCGGGTTCCTGCTCGGCTACGCGGGCGGTTTCCTCGTCGAGCGCCTCGGCCACGCGCTTGCGGGATGATGAGTCCGCGGGCGCTCAGGTCGGCGTATCAGGCCTCAGCCGCGCCGCGAGCTCCCCCTTGTCCGCGCGCGCGAGCTCCTCGACCTGGGCCTCGAACGAGCGCGCGAGCGCGATCGCCGCGTCGCCGGCGGCCTCCTCGACCTCCGCGATGCGCGACTCCGGGATCGGGCAGAAGCCCGCGTGGCCGCGGTCGACGAGGAGGCGCAGCGATGGACGGCCGTCGCGCGCGGGAGCGATGGTCCCGCGCGGGCTCGGTCGCTCGCGGGCCGAGGACGAGCCCGTCTCGTAGTAGAATGGGAAGAGACGGCACAGGAGCGGCTTCGCGGCGTGCACGCCGCACATGCCGCGCACGTCGAGGAAGACGCACGCGCCGTCCTCGCGCTTGCGCAACTGCGGGACGGCGCCGCGACCGTCGGCGACGCGCGGGAACAGGAGGTTGCCCTCGCCGAACGCGGCCTGCTCCCAGGCAGGTAGCGGCGCGAAGCGGGCGAACTCGCGCGCGGGCCTCCCCGTCGCACGCTCGAGGCGATCGAGATCGGCGGGGGTCGCGAGCACCGTCCACCCCACCTTGCAGCACGCGCCGCCGCAGGGCCCGCACTCGTGGAAGTCGAGCCGGGCCCCGAGGGCGGCCGTCTCCGCGTCGCTCGGCACGGACCTCCGCAGGCACCCGTCGCTATATGCGGGCTTGCCTGCTACGATGGGTGGCCCTTGGTAGGCGCAAGGTCCTTGGACCCCGCCGGTCTCGGCGCAAGGCGTGAACCGCGCGAGGTCCGTGGCGGAGGCGCGCGTCCTCGTCAAGGTCCCACCCGAGCGCGCGTTCGCCGCGTGGAGCGACCCTTCCGCGCTGCGCCAGTGGTACTTCGACGACGCGACCCTCGAGCTGCGTCCCGGAGGCCGGTTCGCGTTCCGCGGCATCGAAGGGATCGTCGAAGCCGTCGTGACCGACGTTCGGCCGGACGGCTTCGCCTTCCGCTACGATCCTCCGTGGTGGGGCACGGTCCACGTCGACATCGTCCCCGAACCCCGTGGCACGCGCGTGCACGTCCGGCACGACGGGTTCGAGGGCCGCGAGGAGTGGGTCCAACGATTCACGTGGGGATGGGAGGCGCATCTGCGCAACCTGAAAGCGTTCGTCGAAGGGCGCCCGACGCGATGACCCATCCGTGAAGTTGGCACGGCAAACTCGGACGTTGCGTCAGCGCCTCGCGGAAGGTTCATGCACGGGTCCGCGTTCCCCGCCGACCATGGCCTCCCATGCCGCGTGGACGGCGGCGCTCGTCGCCGTCTCGGTCGCGCTCGCCGGTTGCGCGCAGAAGCCGGAGCCGACGCCGCAGGCGTCCGTGAGCTCCGTATCGATCGAGACGCCCGCCTCGAAGCCCGCGGGCGAGATGTCCGAGGTCTGCTGGCGAGTCCAGGGACTCGGCAACGTCC
>DATDQL010000356.1:0-6089 GCA_035292305.1 Thermoplasmatota archaeon | reverse complement strand
AGCGGTTCCCGGTGCGCCGCGCGTGCGTGACGGGGGGCGAGCCGCTCGACCAGAAGGCCGAGTGCGAAGAGCTCGTGCGCCGGCTGCTCTCGCGAGGTTTCGACGTCGTCGTCGAGACGAGCGGCGCGATCGACGTCCGGGGGCTCGACGCGCTCGAGCCGCGCGACAAGCTCCAGATCAGCATGGATGTCAAGTGCCCGAGCTCGAACATGCAAGGTCGCAACCTCGCGTCGAACCTCCGGGTCCTGCGTCCGAACGACCAGCTCAAGTTCGTCATCGCGGACGACGCCGACTACGCGTACGCGAAGGACGTCCTCGCGACGCGCACGAGCGAGATCCGCTGTCCGGTCCTCTTCGACCCGATGTGGACGCCGCCGCCGGACCACCCGAAAGGCCTGCGCGTCACGCGACCCGTCGACCTGCGCTGGGTCGCCGAGCGCGTGCTCGCGGACGGTCTCGACGTGCGCGTGGGGACGCAACTCCACAAGGTCATCTGGGGCAACGAACGAGCCCGGTGAGATCGGGCCGGGGCGTGAGGCCACGATGACGCGATCACGCGATGACAAGGAGAAGTCTCCGGCCTCATCCCGTGGTCGCGTCATCGCGGCCCGTCGCGCGAAGCGACACTTGGGCCCCTCGCGCCTCGCCTCACAGGACGGAGTTGACCCGTGACAGGCGATAACCCGCGCCCCGCACGAGCTCGACCTCGAACACCGGCACCTGCTCGCCCTCGAGCACGGGCGCGAGGCCCCGCAGCTTGGGCACGGTGAGGTACCGCCGGCGCGCGTTCTGCCCGAGGCGCCACGTGAAATCGAAGCGCCCGTCAGCGTTCTCGCGGACGACCGACGCCACCTCCGCGGGGACGGAGCCCAGCGCGTGGAGGAGGAGCACGACCGCGCCGCGCTCCGCGGCCGTGTCGCCGAGCTTCTGCACGAAGCCCGCGAGGTCGTGGCAGGATCCCGCGCCAAGGAGCGCGGACACGGACTCGACCGCGAGGACGTCGCCCTCGCCGAGGTCGGAGACCGCGAGGGCGGTCGCCTGGTTCGTCGCCCCCTTCATCGCGTGCGTCGCGCCGTTCGCGCCGCGCACGTCGATCGCGGCCGCGGCGCCTTCGTTCTCGAAGAGCGCGTGCGCCTCGCGGCGGATCCGCAGCGGGGATCGAAGCGCCGAGAGGAAGCGTGCCTTTGCCCCGCGCGCGGCGGCGGCGCGCAGCACGGCGAAGGCGAACTCCGCGGCGCCCGCGCCATCCTCGCCCTCGACGAGGATGAGGCTGCCCGCCGGGAGACCCCCTTCGAGGGAGGAATCGAGGACGGTGTTCCCGGTCGAGACCCGGGATTCCCTGACCACGACGGCAGGACCCACGCCTCATTCCTCGATGGTCTGAGACTTGACCCTTCCGACAGAGCCGAGGGGCCCTCCCGCCCCCCTTTAAACGGCGACCGCCTTCGGGCCCCGTGGACGCGGCCCGGGTCGCCCTCGTCGGCCTCTCTGCCGTCGCCGTCGTGCTCGCCTCCGCGAAAGCCCACGGCCGGCAGGTCCGGCTCGTGCGAGAGCGGGCGGGCATCCTCGAAATCACGTTCGGAGGAGACAACCCGCCGTTCGTCGAGGCCCTTTGGCGGAAGGACCGCGTGCGGTTCTGGACTGCGTACCCGATCCTTGCGGTCGTCCTCGGCGCCACCGTACTCGTCCTCGCGTGCCCCTGCCCGACGGTCCCGTGGGCCACGCTCGCCCTCGCCGCGGGCCCATGGGCGTTCGCCGGCGCGTTCTTCGTCGCCGGCGTGCCGCACGTACCGGAAGCGCCACGCGGAACGCTCCGCGCGTCGATCCTGTGGTGGTCGACCGCGGCGCTGCTCGGGACGCTCAGTGTGGTCCTCGCGGGCGCGGCGCACGGACGCTGATGCGGACCGTGCGATCGGGCCGTCCGTTCGCACCGTCCGGTCGGACGGTCCGTTCGTTCTTTTCGTGCGTACCGGCAGTTCCTGCCGGCTGATCGCCGCGCTTCAACCCGGCGACAGCAGCCGTAGCCGCGCCGCGCGCAGCGCCTCCTCGACGCCGAGGAGCCCCTCGATGGCCGGGACAAGGCCGGGGTCGAGGCCGAGCCGCTCAGCCGCGCGCCGTGCAGCATCACGCTCCACGGGACCGAACCCGTCGGCGGCCGCGACGCGGATCGCGTCGTACAGGATGAGCCGCGCGAGCGGCCGGAGCGCCGCCTCGAGCGGCGCCCCAGACGGCTCGGGCGCGCCGAAGCATTCGTCGAGCTCGAGATCCGTGGCCCCCCACGCGCGCATCGTCGTGCAGAAGCACGCGACCTCGGCCTCGCTCAGTTCCCCGTCCGCCGCGGCGACGCTCGCGACGGCCTTTCCGTAGCGAAGGACGAGGTCCGCCGGGAGGGCGGCGTGGGTCCCGAAGCCCTCGGCGAAGGCGGCGAGGGCGCTCGAGCGGCGCGTCTGCGGGGTCAAGGTGCGCGTCATCGCCGGGGCACGCGCCGGGCGGTACTTGAAAGCGCGGGAGGGGGGAGGCGTGCGGCGCGCGCGGTGAGTGCGAGCTCGCGATCCCGGCGCGTCGGGATGACGGCGCACTCTGGCGGATTCCCGCGGGGGTCGGACAGCCCGATCGGACCGTCCGTTCGACCAGGGCGAGCCGTGCGACCGGACCGTACGTTCGGTCCGTCCGTTCGGACGGTTCGCACCTACCGGCAGATCCTGCCGGTTTCCGCTCGCGGCGCGGCTCGCTCACCCATACCGGTAGTCGACACCCTTGCCACCGGGAGGATGTTCCCACTTCGTCGCGGCCATGATTGCGCAAGTGCCGCACTCGATGCACGGCTGCGTGTCGAGCGCGACCACCTGCTTCTTCCCGCCGCTTGGGAGATTCACGCTGACGAGCGAGTAGCACCCGCGGCTCGAGGACGGGCTCGACACGGGGCACGTGTGCACGGCGGCGCCGGAGACCGCCGGCGTGTTGTCGACGAGCTGGATGTGGGGCATGCCGATGGCGGTGTCGTACCGCAGCGCGGCGATGCGTTCGTCGAGCGTGCGCGGGGTCGCCTTCGCGGTGCGTTCGACCTCGCGGCCGAGCTCTTCGGCGACGAGCGTCGGCATGACCGTGTATCCGAGGTTCGTGTCCGGCATCGCGCCGGCCCAGAACGGGCTCGAGAACATGCCTTGGACGCGGCGCTCGTTGCGGACGAACATCTTGCGGCCTGCGCTGCTTCGCAGCGCGGCGGTGGCGATGCGGTCGAAGAGGCCGATCTCGCCCAGGCGGCCCATGTAGCGGTACCGCGCGGGGCGGAGGTCCTTCCACACGTACGATGCGCGCAGCGCCTTCGCGTAGCGCTTGCCCGCTTCGTCGACGGCGCCGTCCTTCTTCGCGCCGAGGAACGCCTGCGCGGCGAGGATGCCGGCCGTGATCCCGAGGTTCATCCCCTTGATGACGGGGCCCTGCGCCTGCATCTGGCCCGCTGCGTCGCCGATCGCGAGCATGCGGTCCTTGTAGGGCGACTTGAGCCCCGCCTTCTTGCCGTCGGGGATGAGCTTGCCGCTGTATTCGAGCTCCTCGTACTCCTCGCCGAGCATGTTCGCGAGCGCAGGGTGCGTCAGCAAGCGGTCGAGGAGGCGGTGGGGCTCGATCTTCGCCTCGGCGAGAGAGTCGAGGTGGAAGACCGTGCCGATCGACAACGTGTCCTTGTTCGTGTACAGGAAGCCGCCGCCGCGTACGCCTCCGAAGACGTCGCCTGCGTAGAGCAGCGCCGCGCCGTCGTCGTCGCCGCCGAGGCCGAAGCGCGAGGCCATGTCCTTGACCTTCACGACGGCCTTGACGCCTTGGAACCACGTGTCGGGCTCTCCCCAGTCGCGCAGCCCCGCCGCGCGGACGAGCTCCGAGGTCGCTCCGTCGGCCGCGATGACGACGTCGGCTTCGATGTCCTCGAGGGCGTCGCACGTCACGCCGGCGATGCGGCCGTCCTTCACGAGCGGACCGGTCACGCGGACGTCGGTGACGACGCCGCCGCCGGACTTGCGCGCCTCGCGGTGGACCTTCTCGGCGAACCAGGCGTCGAAGGGGACGCGCAGCACCGAGTACGACCACTTCATCTCGTGCTCGTGGAGGCGCGAGAGGTTGAGCGTCTTCGCCTTGTCGCCGGCGAGGGCGACCATCTCGTAGCGCCGGATGGGGCGTTCGACGGGGGCTTCCTTGTGGAAGTCGGGGAAGAGGTGGTCGAGATTGTACGGCGTATTCGTCTGGCCGTACAGGATGCCGCCGGTGACGCTCTTGCGGCCCGCGGTCTTGCCACGCTCGAGGACGAGCGTCTGCACGCCGCCGCGCGCGAGCTCGTAGGCGGCCGCGAGGCCCGCGGGGCCCGCGCCGACGACGACGGCCTCGTACTTCTCCATCAGAGATCGCCTCCTGTCGCACTCCGGGCCCGCGGGCACTCCGTGCCACGGGTCCCATGGCACTCCGTGTTCGCACTTCGTGCCATGGGTCAATGTCCCCCCTTGAGCTTCGCGAGCGCGGCGTTGAGCTTCGGGACCACGTCGAAGAGATCGCCGACGATGTACACGTCGGAGAACTCGCGGATCGCGGTGTCGGGGTCCTTGTTCACGGTCACGATGAACGCGCTCTGGTCCATGCCTTTCTTGTGCTGGATGGCGCCTGAGATCCCGAGGGCCACGTACACCTTGGGCTTCACGATCTGGCCGGTCTCGCCGATCTGGCGTTCCTCGTTCAGGTACTGCGCGACGCTCGGGTCGACCGTGTAGGAGGCCGTGACGACCCCGCGCGACAGGCCGAGCTCGGCGTCGAGCTCGCGCGCGAGCGCGAGGCCGTGCTGGAACCCGAGCGTCGGGTTGTCGCCGATGCCGCGTCCGATCGCCACGACGACCTCGGAGCGCGTGAGGTCGAGCTTCTTGACCGGGCGGCGGGAGCGCACGGTGAGGCGCGTCGCTTCGGCGGGCAGGCGCGGCGCGCTCCGGCGGATGTCGCCGCGGCGCGCGGGCTCACGGCGCGGCTTGAAGGAGCCCGGGATGACGGAGCACGTCTGCGGATGGAAGTCCTTCTCCGGGTTGTCGAGGCAGAGGATCGTGGACCACTCGAAGCCGCTGAAGTCGGGCCGCTTCATGTGGAGGACGCGCTCGAACTTCTTCTCGACCCCACCGGTCTTGAACCGGTGCTTGATCGGTGCGTCCTCGATGTAGAGGAGGTTGCAGTCGGATGCGCACCCGGTCTCGACCTCGGCGCAGTACGTCGCCGACAGGTCACGGCCGTTGTGCGTGGCCGGAAAGAGGAAGTAGCGCGGCTTGTCGTACGGCTGACCCGGGCCCTTCGCGCGCGACGCATCAGCCACGGCGCGCGTATACGGCTCGAGCATGAAGTGCTCGAATTCCGGCGCGTCGAGCTGGACGACGATGTCCGCGCCGTGCTCGACCGCGTCGCGCGCGGCCGCGTCCACCTTGTGGCCGACGACGACGGCGACGACCTTCTCGTCGGAGGCGTAGTCGCGGTTGTACTTGTCCATGAGGCGGCGCGCCTCGCTGACCATCTCGAGGGCGACGGGCGAGAGCCCCTGGCCGCGGCGTTCCGCGTAGACCCACATGTCGCGGTAGGTGCCTTTGCTCATCTCTGACACCCCCGAGCTTCTGCGCGATGATCTTCGCGGCTTCCGCGATATCGTCGTCCTTGCGCCCGTCGAGCACGAGCGCTTTGCGTTCGGAGGGAGCAGCCGGGATGGGTTCCACCATGCGGACGATGGTGGGCGAGCCGCGAAGCCCGACGACGTCTTCGGCAACGCCGAAGTCCGCTTGGCCCCACACTTGGATGAGCGGATCGGGATTCTTGGAGCGCTCGCGCGTCTCTTCTTGAAGGTCGCGAAGCTTGAGGCGGTGGCTGGCCTTCGTGTAGCTCACGCGGTACCCTGGGTCCGTGACGATGACGGCGGGGAGGGGGCCGGTGACTTCTTCGATTTCGTCGTACACGAAGCGCTCCGCCGTGAATGTGTGGTTCGCTTCGTCGATTTCGAGGCGCGTCACGTGCGTCACGACGGGCCAGCCCAGCTTCCACGCGACTTGAGGCCCCGTTTGGCCCGTCTCGCCGTC
>DATDQL010000355.1:0-4124 GCA_035292305.1 Thermoplasmatota archaeon | reverse complement strand
GTCCCGTCCTCGTGGGTCTCGCGTTCGACGCGATCGCGCTCGCCCTCCTCGGCGTCGTCGTCCTCGCGGCCGCCGGTCCGCGCACGGACCGGAAGACGCGTCCTCGCGCCCGACCGAGAAGGGCCCGGCGAAGCCGCTATCCGTACAGGAAGGCCTTCAGGCCGCGTGGAGGGGATCGGCGAGCGCTTCGGCGCGAGCTTCGACGACGTCCGCCGCGACCCGCGTCCCGTCCTCGTGGGTCTCGCGTTCGACGCGATCGCGCTCGCCCTCCTCGGCGTCGTCGTCCTCGCGGCCGCCGGCCGGCTCCCGCTCGCGCGATTCGTGCCGTTCGCGGTGCCAGGCGCGCTCGCGACGTTCACGGACGTGCTCCACGTCCCGTCGTCCGCGGTCTCGGTCGCGGGGCTCGTCGAGGGCACGGCGGCGGCCGCCGCCCTCGCGATCGCCCTCGCCCCGATCGCCGCGTGGCTCGAAGGCGGCGCCGTCGGCGTGCTCAAGGCCGCCTACGTGGACCGCGACGAGGGGCCGCTCGCTCCCGCGTTCCGCGCCGCCGCCCGGCGTTCCTTCCGCGCGCTTCTCGCGTACCGCCTGCTCCTGCACGGCGCGCTCGTCGCGGGGTTCGTGCTCGGGCGGATGTTCCCCGCGTACCGCAGCGAGACGGTCGGCGCGATCGTGCTCGAGTTCCTCCTCGTGTTCACGCCGTACATCGTCGTGCTCGAGGGAGAGACCGCATGGGGCGGGATGAAGCGCAGCGCGGCCGCGGTCGCGGACCATCTCACGACGTGCCTCATCATGCTGCTGTTCGGGCTGCTGGTGACGGGCGGGGCATCGGCGATCGTGCGCGAGCTCTCGGAATCGCTGGGTGGCTGGATCGTGATCGCAGCGGTCGTGGTCTACGCCCCCGTCGGGACGGCCCTCGCCATCTTCACGATGAAGGTGTGGCTCGGGTTCCAGCCGCCGGAGCAGGCGCCCGCATCGACGGTGCCGGCGACGGCCCCGGCGTGAGTCGAGCCTATTCTCGTAGCGCCAGACACAGAGAGCACGGAGGCGCTCGCTCAAGGCTCCATTCCTCCGCCCCTTCCGTTGCTCCCCGCCAGGTCAACACGGAGGCACGGAGGGGCGGAGTATCGGAGGTCACGGCGACCGTCTCCGTTCCTCCGGACCTCCGTTCCTCCGTGTGAACCTGGCGGGGGGCAACCTGGACACGAGTCCCGCCGCGGGATACGCGTCGCGCTGGAAGCGATAAGGTCACGAGGTCGACGAGCTTCGAGCCAACGCCATAGAGACCGGAGAGGACTCGAGCCGCGCGGCTCGTGTCCTCTGTCTTTGACTCCGCCGCACGAACCCCCCGACGGAACCATCTAGCGCGGCGGCACCTGCCGGTCGCCCGCGCCCGGGAGGCCGCCCGCGCCCGCCTGCAGCGCGTGCGCGCGCTCCTCGACCTCGTGGATCTTCTGCACGAGCTTGGGCTCGAGCTCGCGCGCGGCCGCGAAGTCGAAGAGGCCCTTGATCACGAGGCCTTGGAACTCGACGATCTTCCCGCGGAGAAGCCCGTGGCGTTCGAGGCACTCGGGGAACGAGAGGCTCCGCACGTCCGCGGCGAGCAGGGCGTCGACCTCGGCGCGGATGCGCGCGGTGTTCTCGGCCTTGCGGCGCGCCTTCTCCGCGGCGTCGGGCGGGGTGGCCATGGTGGGCGCGGATGGCGAACCTTGGCATAAGGTTGTGGAGCGGCCCCGTGCCCCTAGGTTGCCGCCCGCGAGAGCGCCATGCTCGTACGTTGCCGCCCGCCAGATCCACACGGAGGAACGGAGGAACGGCGACGCGGAGACGGCCTCCGTTCCTCCGACCCTCCGTTCCTCCGGGTGAACCTGGCGGGTCGCAACGGAACGTGCGGCGGCTTCGATCCGCGCAACCCTGGCGGGTCGCAACGGAACGTGCGGCGGCCTCACCGCCCGGTCTTCTCGAACTCGTGCTTGCAGAACGCGCTGCAGAACCACACTCGCTTCCCGCCGCGCACCACCGACTCGGCCCCGAGCTCCTCCGCGGATCCCTCGGGGAACTCCATGCCGCACACCGGATCTCTCACGTCCGCCACACGATCACCCGGGAGGCTTCTCCCCGGGCGGCCGCCGGAGGTACGCCCCGCACGCGATGCAGAACGTCGCGTTCGGTCCCACGGGTCGGCCGCAGTCCACGCACGGCACGGTCGGCGCGCTCGGGGACAGCGCGGGGTCCCACACGCCGCCTTCGGGCGTGCGCTTCGGACGCTGGGTCGCGACGAGGAGCACCACCGGGACGATCGCGGCCGAGGCCGCGACGGCGAGCGAGAGGAGGAGGTACCGTCCGTCCTCCACGCGGGCGACGATGCCGTCGATACGGTCGACGCCCACGAGCGGCTCGCCGGTCTCGTGCGGCGTCGCGTTGCCCTCCGCGACGTAGAAACCGGTGCCGTTGCCGAGCGTCGCGGGCAGCTCCCACGTGCGGTTGTCCACCGTCGCGGACGTCGCGTTCGTGAGGTTCAACGTCGCGACGTCGTACCCGGACGTGGACGCGTTCCATCCCGCGACGAAGAGCACGGTGCTCACCCGCGTCCCGTTCCCGTCGACGGGGGTCCACACGATGCGCTCGCCGTCGTGGACCTGGGAGCGGTCCACCACGGGAGCGACGACGAGCCGAGGGCTCGCGGCGTCGACGTCCCCCTCGATCGCTTCGAACCCCGGGGGCGGGGGCACCGAGAGCGCGTAGAGCACACCGTAGCGCATCGTGAGCGCGAGGGCGACGACGGCCCACACCCACACGACCGCGCGGAGCCCGGGGCGCACGCGCGCCGAACGGGGTCATGGACGAGATAAGGGTTCCGGGCCCCTCACAAGACTTCGACGGGGGCCGCTTCGAGCTCGTAAGGGATGCCGTTCCAGCTCCATGCGACGCCATAGCCGAACGGGTCGCTGTGGCCCGCAGGAAGGAGCGCGCGGAGCGTGGTCAGGGTCGCCTGGAACCGGTCGGGCGGGAACATGACTGGCGTGTTCTCGCGCCGCGCGACGAACATCTGCTCGAGCTCGGTCGCGTTCGCGAGGTCCGACGGACGCAGCGGGATGACCGTGAATCCCTGTGTCGAACGGACCGCGTGCATCTCGATGATCCACTTCGCGTCGCTCGCGGGTTCGTACGCGGGCGCGTCGTCCGAAGATCCGGCCTGCTTCTCGCCGCCCGCGCGCAGGAACCAGCCGACGGCGACGGCGCCGGCGATGACGAGGAGGAGGAGCGCCAGGCCGCGTCGCCCGCCTTCCCCGCGGTGGCGCGTGCGGTCGAGATCGCCAGAGGCCCGCATCTGCTGGACCACGCTCTTGCCTCGGCCACCGCTGGAGGATATGCGTTTCGCCCCTGGTCCCCCGGGTCAAGGACCCCCGGGCCGCTGGTCCGCTTGGCCGAACTCCGCCTGGAGGGACCGGAACGACAGGAGCGTGTCGTGCACGCCGAGGAAGAGCGCGGCAGCGAAGGATGCGAGCCCGAGCCCGAAGAGCGTGACGACGAGGGCCCCCGGCTCGCGGGCCGGAAGGACGGTCCCGGCGAGGAGGGCGAGCATCGTCGCGACGATGAGCCCGAGCGCAAGCACGCCGAACACGATCGCGTTACGGAGGATGCGACCGCGCCGCATGCCGAGCGCGACGAGGCGCTCGTGTCGCGCGTCGCGCGCGGGCTCGGCGCCCATGCGACGCAGGTGGTCGTTCACGCGGAAGAGACGCGCCTGGACGAAGTTCAGGAAGATGCCGCCCCCTGTCATCAGGAACGCCGGCGCGAGGGTCGCCTGGATGACCGGGAGCGGGTCCGGGACGGCCACGCAGGGCATCCCGGTCGCGGGCGCATGAATCCTGCGATGCTTGCGCGGGGCACAATACACGAAGGAGGGCGGCTCCGTCGTCCATCGCTCCAACACGCGCTTCACCACACTGACGGACGCCGCCGACCGGTGAACGCCTATGCTCGTGTTCGCGAAACTCGTAGTGCTTGTGATTGCGACCGTGGGGACGGTCCTCGGCTCCTTCGCCGGGTCCGTCTCCTCTGACCTCGTCGCGGACGTCGGGGACGCCCCCGCCGTCGGCGACGGGGGCCTGCCGGACCCCGGC
>DATDQL010000354.1:0-6818 GCA_035292305.1 Thermoplasmatota archaeon | reverse complement strand
CGGCCCGCACACCGTGAAGATCCGGGTGAACGACACGCTCGGGAACACGAACACGACGACGAGGACGTTCCAGGTCATCGACGTCAAGCTCCCGATCCCGTGCCCGGGAACGACGCCCGAGTTCGAGGCCGCGCTCCTCCGCTTCGGCGACCGCGTCCAGGAGGAAGGCGGACCCGTGTGGGTCGAGGCGTGCGTCCAGGACGAGACCCCCGTCAACATGACCGCGCGGCTCACGCACACGAGCGGCGAGGTCCGCGAATACCCCATGCATCCCACGGGCCCGAACACGTACAACGCGACGTTCTCCGCGCAGGGCCAAGGGCGGCACGACGTCGCCGTCGTCGCGGAGGACCGCGACGGGAACGAGGCCCGCGCAGGCCACTTCACGCTCTTCGTCGAGCCCGCCGCGCCCCCGACCGTCTCCGGCCTCGTGCCGGGTCCCGGCGCGTGGGCGAACGCGACGCCCGCGATGTCGGCCACGTTCGCGGACATGAACCTCGACCGCGCCACGATCCGCATGGACGTGCGCGAGGGGGACGAGCCCTTCGAGCGCGCGACCCCGCTCATGCAAGGCGTCCCGGACGCGATCGTCGGCACGATCGTCGGCCGCACGTACGACCACGGCGACGTGGTGCAGGTCCGCGCGTCCGCGAACGACACGCTCGGCCACGCGACGACCCCCGTCGAATGGTCGTTCCGCGTCGACACACGACCGCCGGGCCTCAACCTCACGCTCGTCGGCGAGCGCGCGCCCGGGGCGGTCGCGAGCTTCGTGACGCGGGAAGCGGGGCTGGACGCGGCCGCGGCGGATACCGACAGCGGCCTCAGCCACCTCGAGGTCAAGTGGACGAACGCGGACCAGAAGCTCGAGACGCCGTGGACGACGGTCACGGACGACATCCGCCTCGTCGACCCGCAGGTCGACCGCGGGGCGGGCCTCTACGAGGTCCGCGTGCGCTCCCTCGACCGCGTCGGCAACGTCGGCGTCGTCCCCGAGGTCCGCTTCGTCCTCGACCCCGACCCGCCGGTCGTCACCCTCACCATCCTCGGGGACGCGCTCGACGTGGACCTCGTCGACGCGGGCGCCGGCCTGCGGAGCCTCGTCGTCGGCGCGCGGCTCCTCGGCGACCCGACGTTCCAGATCCACGACCTCACGGACGAGACGCGCCGCCAGCCGCAGGGCGGGAAGTTCGCCGTCACCATCCCGGTCGTCAGCAAGGGCGAGACGCTCGAGTACTACGTCGTCGCCGAGGATCTTCTCGGCAACCGGCTCGCGCTCGGGTCCACCCTCGAGCCGCAACGGTACACGGGCATCAACCACGCGCCGCGGCTTGTCGTGGACGCCCCGGCGAACGACACCGAGGTGCGCGGCCCCGTGGACCTCGCGTGGACCGCCGTGGACGACGACCTCGACTCGGTCCGCGTCGACCTCGAGGTGCGCCCGGTCGTGCTCTCCGACGGCGAGATCCTCGCCCAGCGCGCGGCGCCGCGAGGCGCGGCCGCCTGGGACACGCGCCGCACGCCGGACGGCATCTGGATCTTGACCTTCACGGCGCGCGACCAGGAGTCGGAGACGGTCATCGAACGACGTGTCCTCGTGAACAACACGGGCACGGGGCTCGGCGCCGTCCTCGCCCCCGGCGGGCGAATCGAGTACCTCGACGAGGTGCGCTTCGAGGTGACGCTCTACCGACCCGTCGTGGCAGCCCGCCTCGTCGTGCACGACGACAAGGATCGCGTGGTCGCGGAGCACGAGCTCCACGACGACGGCGCGCGCGGCGACCGCGCCGCCGGCGACGGCGTGTACACCGCGCTCTACAAGGCCGCGGAGAAGGGCGAGTACCGCACCGACATCGAGGTCGTGTACGCGGACGCCGGCACGGTCGTGATGAAGGGCGCGGGCGTGTACTCGGTCAAGTCGAGCTTCGGGGCCTCGTTCGAGCGCAACCTGCTCTGGGTGCTGCTCGGGGGCGCGTTGCTCGTCGGGATCGGGGCGTTCGTCGTGGTCCAACTCATGCGCTACGGGTACATCTAGGCGCAGGAGCTGGACTCACCGTGCCGCAGCACGGTGTGGTGCAGCTCATGCGCTACGGTTACATCTAGGCCGTTGCGGCGAATTCCGTTCCTCGCTGACCTCCCGTTCCCCGTGAATTCTCCGGCGGGGGCTCGAGTTCAGTTCGCCCCCCGCCAGTTTCACACGGAGGAACGGAGGCCCGGAGGAACGGAGACGGTCGTCGTCGTCCTCCGTCACTCCGCCCCTCCGTGCCTCCGTGTTGACCTGGCGTGGGCCAACGGAAGGCGCGGATGAAGGCAGTCTTGAGCGCGCGGTGCCGCCGCCTTCACCGCCCGTACAGCTCGCGCGTCGCCTCGGCCTCGAGCCGCGCCTTCGCTTCGCGGTCTCCCGCAAGCGTCGCCTCGCGCAGCCGCGCCACGCGCGCGCGGCCGTCCGCGCCGGGATCGACCTCGCGGACCCCGACGTCCCGGCGAGCGACCGCCACGACGCCTCCGACGAGGGCGATGCCGAGGGCGGCGGCGAGAAGCGTGGACGCGCGGAACACCCCGAGGAGGCCGAGCGCGGTCCCGTAGAGGACGAGGAGCGCGACGCTCGTCGCGATCGCCCAGAACGCGAGCGCGATCGGATCTCGACGCAGGCCCGGCCGCAGCGCGAGCGCCCACGCGGCGCCGGGGAGCACGAAGAGCGCGACGCCTCCCGCGAGCGCGCGGACCACGCCGATGGGGTCCACGTCAGGCCTCCTGACGCGAGAGGACCGCCGCGCGCCACGCACGCGGACGGCCGACGAGGTAACCGACGAACATGACGCTCACGCCGGCAAGCTGGAGAAGGACGCGGCCCTCCGCCACCTGGAGCGTGGAGAGGGCGCCGCCCGCGAACGGCAGCAGCGCGCCGAGCGCGATGAACAGCAGTCCGTGGCGCCCGGCGCCGCGGCGGGCGTCGGCGGGCGCCGGCGGCAGACGCGCCGCCCATCCGCCTGCACGCCACCACGACACGGCGGCCCCGCCGACGAGCGCGAGCCCGCCCGCGACGTTCAGGACGAGGAAGGCGATGCGCGAGGGGTGCGGGAAGGGCACGGCGTCCGCGCCGAGGTCGGAGCCACCCGCGAGCGCCGCGTCGTCGAGCGGGATCGTCCACGGGCCGACCGCGGCGACGGCGCCCAGGAGCGCGGCGACCGCGACGGCCACGCGCGTCGTGGACGCGCGACCAAGCAGCGCGACCGTGCCGACGCCGAGACACGCGACGAGCAACGCCGCGGCCGGGAAGTACGCCCGGTAGAGGAGCGCGCTCCATCCCGAGACCGCGGCCTCCGACTCGGCCGCGGCGGCGAACGCGTAGAGCGCGAGCCCGAGCGCCCACGCCCCCTCGCTCGCGCGCGACGTCGAGGCGAACCGCGCGAGGAGCACGAGCGCGAAGGACGCGGCGACGACCGCGGCCCCCGCGGCCGCCCAGGCGACAGACTGGAGCATGCGCTCACGGCCGGCGGACGACCATGGTCACGGCGTTGCCTCCACCGAGGCAGAGCGTGGAAAGGCCGCGCTCGACGCCGCGCCGCCGCATCTCGTGGAGAAGCGTGGTCAGGACGCGCGCGCCCGACGCTCCGAGCGGGTGCCCGAGCGCGACGGCGCCTCCGTTCACGTTGAACGAGTCGTCGGGCACGTCGCAGGCGCGCTGCACGGCGACGCTCGCGGTCGCGAACGCCTCGTTGTGCTCGAAGAGCCCGAGGTCCCGCGTCCGCAGACCGGCTCGGTCCATCAGGGCCTTCACGCCCTCGATGGGCGCCGCCATGACGCGGCGCGGCTCGACGCCGACCGTGCCGTACGCCTCGACGACGCCGAGCACGTCCATGCCGTGGCGCCGCGCGGCCTCGCGCGAGGCGACGACGACGGCACTCGCGCCGTCGCTCATCTGGCTCGAGTTCCCCGCGGTCACGACGCCGCCCTCCTGGAACGCCGCTCGCAGCCGCGAGAGCCCCTCGACGGTCGTGTCGGGGCGGATGCCCTCGTCCTCGGAGACGACGACCGGCTTCTTCCCCGGGACCGTGACGGGGACGATCTCCTCCTTGAACCGGCCGGACGACTGCGCCGCGGCCGCTCGCTTGTGGCTGCGAGCGGCGAACGCGTCGGCCTCCTCGCGCGTCACGCCGAACTCGGCCGCGACGACCTCGCCCGTGACGCCCATCGGCATCCCGTAGAACGCGTCCACGAGGCCGTCGTGCTGGAGCGCGTCCACGAGCTTGCCATCCCCGTACCGCACGCCCTCGCGGGCCCGCAGCAGGTGCGGCGCGCGCGTCATGCTCTCCATGCCACCCGCGAGGACGACCTCCGCGTCGCCCGCGCGGATCGCCGCAGCGGCGAGCATCACGGCCTTCAGGCTCGAACCGCAGACCTTGTTCACCGTGAACGCGGCGACCGAGGGCGGGAGGCCCGCCTTGAGCGCCACCTGACGCGCCGGGTTCTGGCCGACGCCCGCCTGCAGCACCTCGCCGAGGACGACCTCGTCCACGTCGCCGGGCGCGACGTGCGCCCTCGCGAGCGCCTCCTTCGCGACGACCGCGCCGAGCTCCGGAGCAGGCACGTCCTTCAGCCCGCCGAGGAACTTCCCGATCGGCGTCCGTACCGCGCCGGCGAGCACGACCTCCGTCATCGAAACGGAGTCGGCGTTCCTCGATATAAGACGATGCCCGCCCCGCGTCGCCCGGGCCCGAACCCGGCAAACCCTCAAGACGTGCGCCCAGCCTCGCACCCCGGGAACCCCATGACGTCCATCGACGACGCGACGGCGATGCGCATGAAGGACGAGGTCCGGCGCGGCTGGACCGCCGAATCCGCCGGCTGGGTGAAGCACGCCGACCTCCTTGCCGCATGGTCGAGCGCCGCCGTCGACCTCGTCGTCCGCGGGTCCGGCGCACGCCCCGGGATGCGCGCCCTCGACGTCGCCTCCGCCTCCGGCGCGACAGCGTTCGCGCTCGCCCGTGCCGTCTCGCCCGGCGGCAGCGTCGTCGCCACCGACCTCGTCCCCGAGATGCTCCGAGGGGCCGAGGCCCTCGCGCGCGCACGCGGCGTCACGAACGTGACGTTCCGCGAGGCCGACGCCGAAGCCCTTCCCTTCCCCGACGCGTCGTTCGACGTCGCGACCTGCCTCCACGGCGTCATGTTCTTCCCGCAACCCGTCAAGGCCGCGCACGAGCTACGCCGCGTGCTCGCCCCCGGAGGCCGCGCCGCGTGGCTCGCCTGGGGTCCCCCCGAAGGCAACCCGTTCCTCGGCGCCGTCGCGGGACCGTTCCTGCGACGCATCGGCGCTGCCGGCGCCCCCTCTCCGGACGAGCCCGGTCCGTTCCGCTTCGCCGCGCCCGGCAGCCTCAGCGCCGTCCTCCGCGGCGGCGGCTTCGACGACGTGCGCGAGGACGCGCGCGAGATCCCCTGGGACTTCCCCGGCACGCCCGAGACGTTCTGGTCCGCGGTCCAGGAGATCTCCTCCTCCCTCTTCGAGTGGTTCCGCGCCGACCTCCCCCCCGCCGAGTTCGACGCCGCCTGCCGCGAAGTCCGCGAAGCCGCTGCGAAAAGATACGACGGCGAGAAGGTGAGGTTCACCGCGACCATGGTCCTCGCGACCGGGACACGCCCGGCGTGAGACGGACCGCAAAGGATCAGCCGGGGTCGCGCTCGACCACGAAGGCACCGCCAGCCTTTTCGCGCCCGCACCCGTGCCACGCGTGAGTGCGCGACGTCACCCCCCTCGTCGACCGCCGCGGCCTCCTCGAACGCCTCGCCTGGTTCAAGGAACGACCCGCCGCGCGACGCCTCGTCCTCGCCATCGACCTCGTCGGCGTCCTCTACGGATTCTACTACTACGCCCAATACCACCAGTTCGCCCTCACCCCCGCCGCCCTCTGGCCCTTCGTCCCCGACTCCCCCCTCGCCGTCGCATGGGCCGCCGCCGCGCTCATCGCCCTCGAGTTCGGCCGACGATGGGCATGGCTCGACGCCCTCGCCTTCGTCGGCAACGTCCAGGTCGGCCTCTGGACCGCCTACGTCCTCACCCGCCACGCCGCCGCGTTCGGCACCTTCGACGGCGTCACCCTCAACGGCATCCTCCTCGTCGCGCACGTCGCCATGGCCGCCCACGCCCTCGTCTTCGCACACGACCTCCGCGCCGACTGGCGGATCGGGCGCCGACGATGGCTCGCCGTCCCCCTCACGTGGTACCTCACGAACGACCTGCTCGACTACTTCCTCCCGTTCACGTACCCGGGGGACGCAGGGTGCCCGGGCATCCGGCCGATCACGGTGCCGTGCGATGCGGGGTATGCGGAGATCGCGGGCGTGACGCTCGCGCTCACGGTGCTCGCGGTGCTCTCGCTCGTCGCGCTTTGCCAGCGGCCGGCGCCGCGGCGCGGTTGATGTCGGGTGCGCGCGGGATGTGTCACGCTCCGCACCTCCGGCCCTCCGGGTCTCCGTTCCTCCGGGTGATCCTGGCGGGAGGCAACGGAGCGGTGGTTGCCCGCCAGATCCACACGGAGGAACGGACGGTACTTGGCCATCGCCCGGATGCGTTGCCTGCCCTTCGGAAACTCAGAGACCTCAGAGGGACGGGAGCTCTCAGAGACGCCGGCCGGTGACGCGCGCGCCGACGGCTCTGAGGTCTCTGACGGCTCTGAGGTCTCTGAGTTTCCGCGCGTCGCGGACCGCAGATGGCCCCGGCGGAATCGCACCCCGGTGGCCAAGTACCGACCGAACCAACAAAGACTCGGGACCTTCCGCTATCCTTTGTGCCTTGGTGCCTTGGTGGTTTCGCGCGGTAG
>DATDQL010000353.1:0-8384 GCA_035292305.1 Thermoplasmatota archaeon | reverse complement strand
GGGCCCGCACCGCGCGGCGTGCCGCTCATCCCCATCCGCGCGCGCGACGACGGACTCCTCGAAGGCCGTGCGCGCATCGAGGCCGTACCGCTTTCCTCGTCGATCGCGACGCAGGACGCCGGCCCGGTCGACGCGCTCGCGTGGTACCGCTACTGCGGGCACCAGGACGCGCCCGGCCTGCGTCACGACTGGACGGCCGACTCCCTGCTCCGCTTCTTCGTCCCGACCGGCGCGCGGCCGTGGTACGCGGACCGCGAAGGGGCGCCGATCCGCGTCGCGGACCTCGCGGAGCCGGGCGCCGCCGCCGCGTTCCAGTGGCGAAGCGTCGGGGAGACCGGGACGAGCGTGCTCACGGGCGCCGTCGTCCGCGTCGCGCCCGGGGCGCCGCGCGAGCCCGCGCGGCTCGTGCCACCGGCGAAGCGTTGGAAGCCCGGCGACGCGGAGGTCCTCGCCGCGTCGTTCCTCGCGGACGGCCTCCTCGCCGCCTCGACGTTCTGCACGCACTTCTGCTGCCTGCCGGCGTACCGTGACGCGACGCTCGCGTGCCCGTGCCACAACAGCGTGTTCTCGTTCGAGGAGGTCGCCGTGTACTCGTTCCCGCCCGAGCGGGCGGTCACGTGATCCAGACGTCGAGCGTCGCGTTCGCGGCGCGCGTGATCGACAGCGAGACCTGGAGGTCGCGGATGGTCCACCCGACGTCCTGGTCGAAGCGCCAGCACAGGGCCTCCGCTTCCCATGGCGACGAGAAGTGGACGATGTCACGGGTCCCTTCCTGGAGGACGCTGAACTCGCGGTTCGCGTCGTAGTCGGAGAACGCTCGCCAAGCGAGCTCTCCCTTCTCGAGCCCGACCTGTTCCGTCACCTCGGCGTCGATCCACGCGCGGGCGAACGCTTGCGTCGTCGTGACCGCGCTCGACCACGTGCCGCTTTCGAGCGGGCCGACGACCTGCACGGTCGCGGTGGGCGCCCCGGTCGGGAACCCCGCGCCGCAGCCTGCTTGGTCGAAGGCGAGCGCTGCTGGGACGATCGGCAGGAGGAAGAGCGCTACGATCCAGGCGAGGCGGCTCCGCACGGCCCTGGGACCGTGGCTCCGCCTGGGAGAATCTTGCCGTGAGAGGATGTGCGTAGTCAGTCCAGGCCATGACCCGCGCCCGCCCGGGCCCAGGCCCGTCCACGCCCGAGCCCCGGCCCGGGCCCGACGTTCAGAGCTCGACTTCCGTCACCTTGCGGAGAACCACGAGGGGCTCCTCGCCGCGGACGGTGACGTCGGGAGCCGGTGCCCCGCCGGGCCGCGGCTCGACCGTCTCCCAGTCGACCTCGTACGGCTTCTCGCGCGAGTGGAGGAACGTGAGGGGGTTCTTCGGGCTCCTGCGCGCCATGACTGCCACCACCCCTTCCCAGTCTCGCGAGATAGAAGAGAGTTTCGTCTGAGGCGACGGCGTCTGCCGTAGGTCGTTTCCGATGCGCGGTGGGTGGCTGTACGTCGCTGTGCCGGCCGGACCGGCGTCGGGCCTTCACGCCGGCGCGGTGCCGTTCCTCAGGAAGCGAAGGAGCGTCGCGTTGAAGGCGTCCGGGCGCTCGAACGGCGGCACGTGCCCGCAGTCGTCCAGGATCTCCAGACGCGCCTTCGGCAGGAGCTTCACCGCGCGTTTTCCGTGCCGGACGGGGAAGATTCGATCGTCGCGTCCCCAGACGACGAGCGTCGGGAGCTTCACCTCGCCGAGCCGGTCGCGCATCACGAGCCGTTGCCCGACGGCGTCCACGCCGAGCCGCGCGGTCGCGAAGACGTCCGCGGCTCCTGGCGCCGAGAGGAGCTCGTAGTTGCGCTCGATGATCTCCGGGGTGATGAGCGCGGGGTCCTGGACGATCATCCGCCACATGCGCTCGATGCGTCCGCGGTGCGGCCGCGACAGTTGCGTGCCGAGGACGGGGAACGCGAGCGCCTTGTACACGTAGTGGATGCTGCGGCCGAGGCCCATGGAGTCGACGAGCACGAGCTTGTGCACGCGGTCCGGGTTGTCGAGCGCGAAGCGGAGCGCGACCCCGCCGCCGAAGCTGTGCCCGACGAGGGTCGCGCGCGGCACGCGGGTCGCGTCGAGGAACGCGCGGAGGTCCTTGACCGGTCCTTCGAGCGGGTCCTCGGGGCGGAAGTGGTCGATCCGCGGCTTCGTCGAAAGCCCGAACCCGACCATGTCCGGCGCGAGCGTCCGGTGCGTCTCGGCGAGCGCCGCGAGCGTGCGGCTCCACACGACCTCGCTCCAGGCGCCGAACCCGTGCAGGAACACGACGGGCGGCTCCGCGGACACGGAGGTGGCCCCGGGGTGCTCTGCTGTGAGATAGTGCACGTCATAGTCGCCCACGCGGGCCCACCGGGAGGCGGTGACCGGCTTGACGGCGACCATGCTGTCGAGTCCTTCGTCCGCCTTAAATAGCCTGCGTGGAACGGGAGGGGGCCACCGCCTCCCGCGGGGTGGAAAGTGTCAAGAAGGGGGACCGGATGGGCGGCGTCCCATGGACGAACGCGGGCTCGCGCCGGAGGCGCTCCGGGCGGAGCTCGCCGCGCAGCGGGCCCGCGACGCGACGTTCGGGAGCGGCCGGATCCTAGGCTCGATGTGCACCGCCCCGCATCCCCTCGCGCAGGAGGCGTACCGCATGTTCCTCGAGACGAACCTCGGGGACCCCGTCCTCCACGCCGGCGCGCGCGAGCTCGAGCACCGCGCCGTCCGCGCGATCGGGCACCTCCTTCGCGCGCCCGCGACCGGCACGGCGCAGTTCGTTTCCGGGGGCACGGAGGCGAACTTCACGGCGCTGCGCCTCGCGGCGAAGGCGACGGGCCGTCGCGAGGTGGTGCTGCCCGCGAGCGCGCACCCGTCGTTCGACAAGGCGCTCGACGTCCTCGGCCTCACGCCGCGCGTCGCGCGCCTCGGGCCCGACCGCACGGTCGACGTCGACCACGTCGTCGAGCTCGTGAGCCGCCGCACCGCGTGCGTCGTCGGCATCGCCGGCTCGACCGAGTTCGGGACCGTGGACGACGTGGGCGCGCTCGCCGAGCTCGCGAAGGACGCGGGCGCGTTCGCGCACGTCGACGCCGCCTTCGGAGGGTTCGTCGTCCCGTTCCTCCAGGAAGCGGGCGAACGGCTGCCCGACTTCGACTTCACCCTCCCGGGCGTCACGACCGTGACGATCGACCCGCACAAGATGGGGATGAGCTGCATCCCCGCGGGCGTGCTCGCCGTGCGGGACGCGACGCTCCTCGACAAGATCGCGGTCGCCGTGCCGTACGTGAGCGCCGAGCGGCAGTCCACGCTCGTCGGCACGCGCCCGGGCGCGGGACCCGCCGCCGCGTACGCCGCGATGCGCGCGCTCGGCCGCGAAGGCTACCGCGCGAACGCCGTCGCGTGCCTCGCGCGCGCCCGCCGCCTCGCTGCGGATCTGAAAGCGCTCGGCGTCGTCCTCGCGCGCGACCCGCAGCTCAACGTGGTCACCGCGAGCGTCGACGACGCTCCCGGCGTCCGCCGTCGCCTCGCCGAGGCTGGTTGGTACGTGGCCGGCGCCCCGCTCACGGGCGGCTTCAAGGTCGTCGTGATGCCGCACGTGACCGACGCGGCTCTCGACGGCTTCCTGAAGACGCTCCCTTCCGCGCTGGAGGAGCAAGGCAATGGGTGACCGCGCGGAGCCTTTCGGAGCGCAGGCGCCGGCCGTAGCCTTGCGGAGGCCGGCGCATGGGTGAGAGACTCAGAGCAAGCCTCGAAGGCGCGCCCGTCGTGCGCTTCGGCGAGTACGACTACTTCGTGCACCCGCTCACGGACGGCATCCCCGAGGTCGACCCCGACGTCCTCCAGGAGGTCGTGCTCGACATCCTCGCGGTCGCGGACCTCCGCGTCGACCGCATCCTCACGGCGGAGGCGATGGGCATCCCGCTCGCGACCGCGCTCAGCCTCGAGACGGGGCTCCCGTTCAGCGTCGTCCGCAAGCGCCGCTACGGCCTGCCCGGGGAGATCGAGCTCTCGCAGGAGACCGGGTACTCGAAGGGCGCTCTCTACGTGAACGGCCTGCGCCCGGGCGCGCGTGTGCTCATCGTGGACGACGTCGTCTCCACCGGGGGCACGCTCGACTGCCTCCTCACGGGCCTCGCGAAGGCCGGCGTCGACGTCGTGGACGTCGTCGTGGTCTTCGAGAAGGGCGACGGCAGACGCATGCTCGAGGACAAGCACAAGCGGCGCGTGAAGACCCTCCTGCGCGTCGCCGTGCGCGACGGGAAGGTCGTCGCGGAGGGCCGCTGACGTGTCCCCGCCCGCCACGGAAGCCGCGCGCCCGCCGCGGCGCGTTCCCGAGCTCGGCGCGCTCGCGGACTCGTACGACCTCGACCTCGACACGGTCGTCGCCCGCCTGAAGACATGGCCGAAGCCCGTGCGCTTCGTCGGGCTCCAGTTCCCGGACGGCTTCCGCGACTATGCGCACGCGATCGCGCAGCGGCTCGAGCGCGAGGTCGGCCTCCCGATGGTCGTCTCCGCCGACCCCACCTTCGGCGCGTGCGACGTCGCGCTGAAGCTCGACCGCCTGAAGGTCGACGTGCTCGTGCACTTCGGGCACACCGAGATGCCCTCCGTCACGCCGGGCTACACGCTTCCCGTCATCTTCGTCGCGGCGCGGCACAAGGCGCCCGTCGGCCCCGTGACGGTCAAGGCCGCGCACGCGCTCGCGGCCAAGATCGGCCCCCTCCCCGGTCCGCCGCGCAAGCTGCGCATCGGCCTCCTCACGACCGCGCAGCACGGGCACAAGCTCGGCGACGCGTGGGACGCGCTCGCTGCCGCCGGGTTCGAGCCCGTCGTCGGGAAGGGCGACAACCGCGTCCTCGCTCCAGGGCAGCTCCTCGGCTGCAACTTCACGGCGGCCTCCGTCGTCGAGGCGGACGTCGACGGCTTCGTGTACGTCGGCTCGGGCGACTTCCACCCGATCGCGGTCGGCTTCGGAGCGACGAAGCCCGTCGTCCTCGCGGACCCGTACACGGGCGAGGTCCGCACCATCGACGCCGTCATGGACCGCCTCCTGCGCCAACGCTTCGCGGCGATCGAGGCCGCGAAGGGTGCGCGCACGTTCGCCGTCCTCGTCGGCACGCACGTCGGGCAGGAACGCCTCAAGCTCGCGCTCGGCCTCAAGCGCATGCTCGAGGCGCAGGGCAAGGAGGCGACGCTCGTCGCGCTCGAGTACTTCTCGCCGGAGAACCTGCAGTACTTCCGCCACCTCGACTGCTGGGTGAACACGGGCTGCCCGCGCATCACCATCGATGATGCGGAGCGCACCGGCGCGGACGGGCGACGCTACGCGGTCCCGATGCTGACGCCTCAGGAGCTCGAGGTCGTGCTCGGGAAGCGGACGTGGGAAGAGTACGCCTTCGACGAGTTCAAGGGGACGAAGCCGGCGCCGCGAGGAGATGCGGCGCGCGCACGCCGCGACGAGATCTGAGCGCCGCCACGCACGCCTGCGGACGACCGCTCGTCGAGGGCGAGGGCGCGTGCGTCAGCCCGGCCGGCGCGCGAACTCGGTGACCTGCCGAGCGAACTCCGAGAAGTCCTTCAGATCTTCCGAGAGCGTGCGCTTGAGGCGCTCGCGGTCGATCGCCTCGTACTGGTGGACGAGGAGGTTCCTGAGGCCGGCCGCGCGAACGAGCCTCCGCGCGAGCGCCTCGTCGAGGACACCGCGGCGCCCGAGGAGCAGGAACACGTCGCGGTTCTCCTCGGCGTGACCGAGCGACTTCCACGCGATCACCATCTCGCCCACGTCGATCATGCACTCGAGCACGATCTGCAGGAAGCGCTCCGTCGCGGCCCACGTCACGGCATCCGTCTCGCCCGCCGCGAGGCGGGGGACGAGCGCGAGCAGGCGGTCGTACGTCTCCCGGCAAGCGTCGATCTTGCGCACGATGCGCTCCGCCGTCCTCACGACCATCCCCTCTCGGACAGGCGCCGCCCCGCTTCCTCGGTCCCGCGCCGGATGTAGTGCACGCGGTCGTGCCAGCGCGACATGATCCCCGACTCGACCTCCACGCGCAGGTCCTCGTCCGTCGAGACGAGGAGCGTTCCTTTGAGGACCTCGGCCGCGAGCGTGAGCGGCGCGGAGTTCAGCACGACGACGTCCACGCGGTCGATGCGGACGGCCGCGGTCACGAGGCCCATGAGGTCGAGCTGCGCGTCCTCCGGTACGGGCTCCCGGAACCATGCGGCGACGTCCACGTCCGAACGCGGCCCTGCGGTCCCCGTCGCCTCGGACCCGAAGAGGTACGCGAACGCGATGCGCGAGTCGCCGGCGAGCGCGGCGCGCAGGCGCTCGAGCGCGAGAGGGTCCACGGGACGGGGAGGAGGGCCGCGGGCCTTATGGGTTTCCGGCCGCGAGGGCGCGGACGGGCGACGCCATCGCTCGGAGTCGACAGACGCCTCGAGACTCTCAGATAGCCCCTGAACGACGGGACCAAGATCCCGAGTTCGCGCCGATCACGGCGTGCCCTGCGTCGACGCGCTGCACTGCAACGTGCCGTCGGTCCCGACGCGACACGTGCCCGTCTCCTCGGCGGAAGAGCTCGGCATCGTCAAGCCTGTGGCCGCGAGCGCGGCCTCGATGAGGCGCACGCGGGGGAGGCCGACCGTGACCTCGACGCGCGGCGGGCGGGCGGTCTGTTCGGCGGAGGTCTCGGCATCGCAGTCCGCGGGACCTTCATCCGAGGAAGGTTCGGCCGCGTGCCCCTGCGTTCGCTCCGATGCCGCGAGCGAGGTGCCCGCGACGAAGAGGAGGATGAGGAGAGCATAGACCGGTGCGAATCTCGCCAAGCGTAGCCTCCGAATGCCAGAGTCCTTGCGCGGATATGAAACTTCCTGAGGCACGAACCGTAGAGGGATCGTCGCTGGATTCGGGACGAACCCGCGCACCTTGTCACGAGCCGCTCTCACAGTCATCCTTATGGTCCTTCGGTGTCGTGGGGAGAGCATCGGGAGACGGAGGCCCGTGCGTCGCATCGTGCTGTCCCTGCTTCTCGCAGGGTTGATGCTGGCAAGCGCTGCCAGCGCAGCCTCCGGCGAGGGACGCTTCCGCGCGGAGGGCGACGTCGTCCTGAGCGGCGTGCAGTCCCTCGCGTTGCCAGGCGGATTCCTCACGACCGCCTCGATGGACCCGGACCACTTCACGTTCACGATCACCGCGGCGAGCGTCGAGCTCGAGCGGACGTGGGCGGAACAATTGCGCGTGAAGACGGTCGACCCGATCCCCGAGGTCTACCACACCTTCGACGTCCAGCACGAGACGCAGAGCTTCGGCCCGCTCGAGGGCGGCGTGGTGACGCTCCACCCGGATTCTCTGGACGCGGCGCTCGTCGCGTGGGGCGTGGGGAGCACGGTCGCGCGCGCCGATCACCGCGAGAGCGCGATGGAACTCGTCGCCGACGGGACGGCGGATCCGTTCATGACGGTCACGACGGGTGACAAGGCCGAGCTCACGACAGACGACTTCGGCATCGACTTCGCCCACTTCGCCGCGGCGTCGGGCCCGGGCGCCATGACCGTCACCGGCGACTTCTCCATCTTCCTCTTCAACGTCGACTACGTCCTCAGCGACGCCGAAGGCGACCACGCGTTCTCGACCGGCTTCCGTCCCGGCGACAACGGCCGCGAGATCGTCGAGAAGAACGTGCTCCGCGTCGTCGGCGGCACGCTCGTCGTCGAGACCGCAGGCGCCGTCCTCCGCGGCGACCGGTTCGACGCGACGATCGACGGCCCGCTCGCGCTCGAGGACGCGGACGGCTACTTCGACCAGGAGCGCACGCGGTACGAAGCGCACGACCGCGCCGTCACGCTCGAAGGCGCGCTCACCGTCGAGGCCGAGGCCGTCGACAGCGGCTCCGATGCGCCGACCGCGTTCCTCACCCTCTCCGGCGACCTCCGGCGCGCGAACGTCGCCCCGACGGGCCGTCCCGGCCCCGCGGTCGACGCGCCCACGGCCGCCAAAGGCGCGGCCGCGATCGGCGGCTCCGTCTTCCTCGTCGTCGGCAGCGTGCTGCTCGCGCGCCGCGGACGCGAACGCTGGGTCGCGGGCCACGTGCACGACGCGTCGCAGTGCGTCGAGCACGCGCTCGAAGCGTCGATGCGGAACCGCCACAAGGAGGCGCTGCGATGGTACCGGCGGGCCCGCGCGCTCGCCCCGGCCGACCCGATCCTCGCCCTCGACGAGGGCCACGCCGCGGACGCGGTCGGAGACGTCCCTGCCGCGCGGCGAGCGTACGAGGACGCGCTGCGCCTCGACCAGGACCTCGCCGAGGCCCACCTGCGCTACGCGCGCACGCTTGCGACGCAGGGCATGCAGCCATCCGCGCTCTCGCACCTCGGCCGCGCGCTCGC
>DATDQL010000352.1:0-2604 GCA_035292305.1 Thermoplasmatota archaeon | reverse complement strand
TCGGCATGGAACCGAGCCAGGCACCGGAGGTCGTCGAGCTCGTGTCGCTCGGGCGCCGCCTCGGCGCGCGGCTCGGCCCGCGCGCGACCGGTGGGCTCGCGATGCGCAACGGCCTGCGCTGCATCGTGACCGCGGCCGAGCCGCCGTTCGCGGCGCTCGGCCTCGGCGACTTCGTCGAGGTCGCGGACTTCGACCCTCACACAGGACAGATCTTCTGCCTCGGGACCCGCCCGCCGGACGCCGACGCCCCCCTGTTCTCGATGCTGTTCCGCGCGAAGGCCGAGATCGGCGCGCTCGCCGAGCTGCGTCTCGCCGCGGGCCACGCGGTCCTGAAGGATGTCGAGGCCGTCGAGCGGGACGCACGCCCGCTTCTCGTCGCGACGGAGGTCCTCCGCCTCCTGCGCGAGACGGACACCGTCGCCCTCGGGGGGTCCGACCTCCTCGTCGTCGCGAAGACGCTGCCGGCGCTCACGCGTCGTCTCGATGCGCTCCTCCCGACGCCGCCGGAAGCGCTGCCGTAGGACGGGATTACCGTGAAGGTGAGCGAGTTCCAAGATCTCGTCGCGCGACTGTACCTCGAGCGCGACCGCGCGCGAGGGATCGAGCTCACGGCCGTCTGGATGGTCGAGGAGATGGGGGAGCTCGCCGAGGCCGTGCGTCGCCGCGAGCGCGCGGGCGTCGCCGAGGAGCTCGCCGACGTCGTCGCGTGGGCCGCGAGCGTCGCGAACCTCGCGGGTGTGGACCTCGAAGCAGCTCTCGCCGCGAAGTACCCGGGCAGGTGCGCGCGATGCGGCGGCGCGCCCTGCCGCTGCCCGTGAGCCGCAAGCTCCTTGCTCGGCCGAGGGTTCCGCCGTCCGATGCCGCGCGCTCCGATCGCGTTCCTTGCGTTCGCCGTCCTCGTCTCGGGCTGCCTCGAACCGCGCCCGGAGCCACCCGGCGCCCGCGACCCCGGCGCGAACCCGCTGCCCGAGGACGACGCCCCGCCCGCGGACGATGCACCTCCGTCGGGCGACGACAACGAGACGAGCGACGCGATGACCCTCGCGGTCGAGCCCCCGACGACGGTCCTCACGGACGTCGTGACGTGGCGCCTTGTGCTCACGGTCCGTGAGCGCACGGAGATCCAGCACCGCGGCTGCCCGCCGGAGCTCCTCGACGCGTCGGTCGACCGCGGCGACGAGCCCATCGGCCTCTACACGTACGGCGAGGAGCCGCTGTTCGGCGCCTGCGCGATCCACGCCGTCACGCTCGAGCCGGGCACGTACGAGCGGAACGTGTCCTGGAACGGCCGCCCGCGCGCCGAGCCCCCGGGCCCGCACACCGGCGACCGGCTCCCCCCGGGGAGCTTCCCGCTCGTCGCGCGCCTCGGTGCGACGGACCGCGATGTCCGCGCGACCGCGACGGTCATCCTCGCGGCGCAAGGATGATGTCTCCCATGTCCATCCTGCCCCCGATGCGCCCGCTCCGGACCGTGCTCGCGCTCGTGGTCTCCGCCCCGGCCGCCGCTGCGCAGGACGCCACGCAAGAGGAGCTCCACGCGTTGGGCTGGAACGTGGTCGCGGTCACGTTCGTCCTCGTCTTTCTCGGAGCGGCCGCCATGTGGTGGGTGAACCACCGCTACCACCCCGCGGGCGAGAAGGTGCGCGCGAAGAGCCGCAAGGACTGAACGTCAGCGGACCTCGAAGACGCAAGCGCGATCGCCGTGGCTGACCTCGACGACCTTCGAAGGCTCCGCGAACGCTTGCCGGTACCACGCCGCGAGGAAGGCCTTCGACCACGAGCACCCGCGTCCACCGGCCGCGTGACGCGCCCCCGGCGCGAGCACGAGGAGGTCCGCTTCCTCGCCGCTCTCGGCGAGCGTCCCTCCCGCCTCGGCGATCGCGGCCGTCCGCGACGCGTCGCGGAGCTCGGCGGCACGCTCCTCCGGGTCCGTCCAGGAGACGTCCGCGCGGCCCGCGCGGCGACGCCGTCCGAGAAGGCGCTGGACGGCGACGCCCCCGCCGATGACCGCGGCGATCGCGAGGAGAGCACGAAGGGGGAGACCGGCCGCAGGCGGCGCCACGATCTCCCGCTGCGCCGGAGGGACCGTCGGCTGCTCCGCGGCCCCCGATCCAAGGCGCCCATCCGCGACCGGTTCCGATCCCTCCCTCGCAGGCCCGAGGAGCCGCGGGAGGGGGATCAGTCCCTCCCGGTCCTCCTCCGCGGCGTCGAGTCGGTGCCGGTCGCTCCTTCCGCCCCGCGCGGTCGCGGTCGCCGCTGCGACGACGAGGACGACGAGTGCCAAGGCTGCTACCCTGCCGGGATGCACGTCCCTGAGGGCGCGGGGTCGTCCCGTTAGGCGTTCCTGGTACGCGCCGCGAAGGGGCACGGTCATGTCCAAGGACGCGCATGCCCCCCGCGATGGTCGTCCTGCTCGCGAAGCCCGAGGCCGAGAAGCCTCTGCGCGAGTTGCTGCAGGCCGCCGGGTACGTGCTCGAGGAGCGGCCGCACGCGCGCTTCATGGCGCGCGGGCCCGGAGCGACCGTGACGATGTACAAGAGCGGCAAGGTCCTCGTCACGGGCAAGTCCGACAAGGCCGTCGCGAAGAAGCTCCTCGTCGTCGAC
>DATDQL010000351.1:0-4351 GCA_035292305.1 Thermoplasmatota archaeon | reverse complement strand
TCGCGTTCCCGGGGACGATGACCATGAACATGATCTGCCCGACGGCGGCGTCCCAATCGAGCCGTACCTCCATGGCCTCGGGGACGTCGACCACCTCGTAGTGGAAGCTCGTCGACCAGACGGGGCGTGTCGCGCCGCCGGTCTCCTCGACGTGGTCCGGGCCCTCGAAGGCCGCGCCGACGGTCATGAAGCCGCTCCAGTTCGCCGCGGTCCAGGTCGCGGGCCGCGGCGCGGGGCTCGCACCCGTCGACGTCGGGGCGGGGTCGTTTCGCTCGACGGCCGGTGCCGTCGGCTGGGCGGTCTCGCTCTCGCTCCCGGCGGGCGCCGCGCTGCCGAGGCAGCCGGCGGACGCGAGGAGGCTCACGCTGATGCAGATGGCGGTCGCGATGTTCATGTTGTTTCACGCTCGGACGACGATGGTACCGGCGATGCGGTCGCTGACGCGCTGCTTTTCCTTCGGGAATGCGAGCAGCATGATGACCGTGTCGAGGAGGAGGACGAACGGCTGGAGCTTGGCGAGGTTGCGGATGAAGGCCTCGCGACTCGTCATGGGCAGGCCGTCGACGCGCAGGACGCGGAGCCCGAGCGCGCGCTTGCCGAGGGAACGGCCTTCGTTGGCCTCGAACCACGTGAAGTAGCCCATGACGACGATCGCGCTCGCGACCGCAACGAGTGCCTGGAGGCCGACGGGCAGCGTCGGGCTGTGGTACCCCCAGGGGAAGAGCCCCCAGAGGCTCTCGTCGGCTCCGGGAGGGAGCTCGTCGCCGAAGAACGGGCGGGAGAAGAACGTGAGGCCGTTGTGCACGAAGCTCAGCGCGATCCCGATGACGAGCGCGTCGACGAGGAACGCGCCGAAGCGCCGAGCGAAGAGCACGCGCTCGATCGGTCTCGAAAGCGGTTGCACGAACGCCGCCGCGAGCCCGTCCTCGCCGCCTGCTTCGGCGAGCGCGGCCTCGAGGTCTTCGCGCGCGACCTCGCCGCGCCCGACCGCGGCGGCGCGCGCTTCGCCCCCCGCGTGCAGGTGGCTCATGAGCTCGTACGTGATGCCCGCGCGCTCGGCGTCCCCGAGCGGGTGGCGGGCGAGGATGCGGCGGACCGTGGCGTCCAGCCACGCGCGCGCTTCGGTCGTCATCTGCATGTTGTCATTCTCCTTCCAAGAGTCGTGCTATCGCTCCCGCGTACTCCTTCCATTCCCTCGCGAGCGAGGACCGGTGCTCGCGGCCGCGAGCGGTGATGCGGTAGTACTTCCTCGGGGGCACGCCGGGCTCGACCTCCCGCCAGGTGCTCGTGATGTGGCCTTCGGCCTCGAGCGCGTGGAGCGCGGGGTAGACGTTCCCTTCGGCGACCTCGAGGACGCCCTTCGTGCGGTCTCGGATCGATGTGACGATCTCGTAGCCGTACCGCTCGCGTTCGCTGACGAGCTGCAGGATGGCAAGGCGGGTGCTTCCCTTGCGGATCTGTTGCGTCCACCGAAGCACATCCTCTGCCACGCAGGTACCTATGGGCTATAGGTGCATGGGCTGCATATAGCTTGCGGCTCCGACGACATCCGATGGTCTCGCGACGCTCGTGGTCGACACCGGCCTCGACCACCTCTCGACCGAGCCACGCCGGCGGGACGCGGTGTAGGACGCGGCGGGCTCGCTGATCCGCGAGCGTCACGATCGCGGGATGCGGCCGACGAAGCGACCTCGACCGCGGGCCTCGACGGTGCGCACGAGGCCGAGCGCAGCGAGGCGGTCGAGGTGGTACGTCACGAGTTGCCGCGAGAGGCTGAGGCTCGTCCGCAGCTCCTTCACGCTCACGGGGCTTCCGTCGGTCGGGATGCCGTCGAACACGGCGCGCTGGACGGCGTGCGGGATCGGCACGTCCCTCCCGAGGAAGTCCGCGGCGCGCACGAGCGTGTAGGGCCCTTGGCGATCGATCCGGACGTAGCCTGCGCGGCGGAGCAGGTCGAGGTGGAACAGGAACGCGCTCCACGACCCGCCGACGCGTCGGTGGAGCTCCCGCTTCGGCAACCCTGGGTCGCTCCGCGCGAGGTCGAGGATGCGACGGCGTCGCGGGTGGTCGAGCAGGCGCGCGGGCGCGATGCGCGTGAAGAGCGACACGACGAGCCACGCGAGCACGCCCCCCGTGACGAGGATGGCCGGCCCCGCGGCGGGACCGCCCGCAGGGTCGGCCGCGACTGGCACGCCGTCGACCCGGACGGACCAGTTCCCCGCCCCGTCGTACGTCCCGCCCCGGGGCTCGACGGCGCCGGAACCTTCGAAGCGTACGGCCGCGTCGCGGAACGCGACGCGCGAACGGTCGTCCGCGACGTGGCCCGTCGCGTGATCGAACGTCACGAGACCCGCGATGGCGTACGAGAGCTCCGGCGCGGCGAGGCCCCACGTGTCGCCGAGGCGGACGTCCGAGTCCTCCACGACGCCTTCGAAGTCGGCGCGGCGGAACGTCGCAACGCCGCCGAGCGGCGAGGTGGCAGCGCCGTCGATGCGACCGAGGCGTTCGACGCGCGCGTTGCCGTCGGCGTCCTCGAACTCGATGCGTCCGCCGTATGCGTGGAGCGCGACCGGACCTTGGATACCGAGGCGCGGCGTATCCCACGTCGGGAACCCCACGGCGGGGACCGCCGTGTGGACGCCGAGGAACCACCATCCTGCCTCCCAGCGCCAGCGGACGTCGCGGTCGTCCTCCTCCTCGTCGACGTGCGAGGACACGCTCGTCAAGAGTCGGACAGGCGCGCCGGCCTCGTCGACGGCGCCGCGGACGCCGAGGGTCCCGCCCTCGCGCGCGTCGGCCACGAAGGTGAACATGGGCTCGTCGTGGACGAGCCGGATCGTCGTGCGGTCGAGGCGCAGGACCTCGCTCCGCGGCTCGCCGGTGTTCCCGCGGAAGACGGGCTCACCGGGACCGGCCCAGACTGCCTCCCACGTCACGAGGACGAGCTCTCCGGAGACGACCCCGATCGTCGACCCGCCCGTCGCGTGCTCGTCCGTCACGCGGAGCGCGCCGCCGACCGTCTCGGCGACGGCGTCGCCGTGGAGCGAGAGAGGCGCGGCCGTCTCGAGCGCGAAGGACGTCGATGCGTCGACCGACGGCGCGAGGGCCAGCAACGCGACGATCGCGAACGCCCGGCGCACGCTCGACCTCCCCACCCGTGCGAACTCCGTCCGGAGTCTCAAAGGCTTTGCGGACCGCGTATTTGCCCGTCGACGCCGAAGAACGTGAAGGTCTTTGGGGCGACGCGGCCATCGGGCGCCCGTGTCCCTCGCACGCCTCGTTCCGGCCGTGCTCCTGCTCGCGCTCGTCGTGCCGGCTCCGGGCGCGGCATCGCGGGCGCCTTGCGTGGAGTACACGCCGCCGAGCGACGTAGACGTGGCCCTCGACAGCTGCGCCTTCACGTACTGCAAGGACGTGAAGGCCGCATCCGCGTGCGCCTCGCGGACGTCGAACGGGGAGCTCGAGGTCGAAGTCTGCGCGAGGCCCGTCGGCTGCCGCTTCCTCCTCGTGTACAACGGTCCGCGGCTCCCCGTCGACACCGGGATCCTGGCGTAAGGCAAACGCGCGGTCCCGAATCGACATGGCGTCCGTCCGCGCTGTGGTCCGCATGGAGCGCATCACTCGCATCTCCATGGGCTTGCTGTTGATCGCGTCGGTCGCCGTCATCGTCGCGGCTCCTCCCGCTGCCGCCTGGTGCGGGCCGAACCCGTACGTCGTCAACTGGAAGGTCGTGCCCGCGGCCCCGTACTTCGACCAGGACGGGAAGTTCGGCTGCAGCGTCGGGATCGCCTGCCACGGAGGCCACGATCGCGACCTCGAGTGCCTGCCGTAATGTCGGCGGTCGGCCACGTCGCCTCAGGTCCACGAGGACCACGAACCTTCACGAACATCACGAACCCCCAGGGGCCGTTTCGTGGAGTTCGTGACGTCTCGTGGTCTTCGTGGCCTTCAAGCGGCTGGAAGAGGGCCGAGGACCGAGGCTCCCGCGCGGTCCGCCGCGGCCCCGTGCCCGACGTCACGGGCAGGTGGTCGTTCCCGTCGCGCCGCGACACGCGCGCGCCGCGGCGACCAAGGCGCTGAGCGCGGCCGTCTCTTCCGCGGTCACGGGGTCGAGCACGTTCGTCGAGGCGAACCGGTTGTCGAGTTGCCACGGGTCCGTGTCGAGGTCGTAGAGCTCCCGGAACGTCACCTGGCGCTGCGCATTGTAGTACTCGACGTACTGGAGGTCGTGCGAGCGCAGGCTCACCCACGTCGGCACGGGGCTCGTCGTGGGCAGGTTCTGGCTGTTGAACTCCGAGAGCGCGTACTCCCGCGTCCACGAAGCGTCCAGGAGCGAACGCCCGTCGTGCGT
>DATDQL010000350.1:0-2287 GCA_035292305.1 Thermoplasmatota archaeon | reverse complement strand
GAGGGTTCGGGCGAGGGCAGGGGCTCGGGCGCGCTCCGCCGTCTCGCCCTCGTCACGACCGTCGCGACCCTCGGCCTCATGCTGCTCGGCGGCTACGTGAAGGCCACGAATGCGGGCCTCGCGTGCCCGGACTGGCCGCGGTGCTTCGGCACTTGGTACCCCTTCGGCGCCGCGGCGCCGAACGGATACCAAGGATATTCCGTGGCCCAAGTGGCCACGGAATGGACGCACCGGTTCGTCGCCTCCGTCGTCGGTCCGATGATCCTCGCGACGTGCGTGCTCGCGTGGATGCAGCGCCCCCGTGACAGGCGCGCGGTGGTCGCATCGACCGCGGCGCTCCTCATCCTCCCCGTGCAGATCGTCATGGGCGGCGTGACCGTCACGAGCGGGCTCGAACCGCTCGTCGTCGTCGCGCACCTCGGCTTCGCGATCTTGATCTTCGGCGGGTTGGTGGCGACCACGCTCTTCGCATGGTGGCCACGCCAAAGGGGCCTAGGTCGCCAAACGGGTGTCCCGACCCCCAGCACCACGGGAGGCGTCGCGTCCGGCGCGGGCGTCTCGGGAGCCTCGACCGGCATGGCGTACCTCCACACCGCGACCGCGGTCGCGGTGAGCTCGGCTGGAACCGTCTTCCAGCCTCGTGGCACCGTGGCGCCCATGGCGCCGCTGCGAACGGGCGGCATGGCCTTCGCGTCGCTCGGCGCGACGTGGAGCGACTACGTCACGCTCGTGAAGCCGGGCATCCTCTTCCTCCTCCTCGTCGAGGCCGGCGCCGGTCTGCTCGTGGCGCCGGGGCCGCTCACTTGGACGGTCGCGCTCGCGGTCCTCGTCGGGGGCGCGATGAGCGCCTCGGCCGCCTCGGCCTTCAACCACGTGCTCGAGCGCGACCGCGACCGCAAGATGACGCGCACGTCCCAGCGCCCCGTCGCCTCGGAGCGCATCCGCGTGCGCGACGCGCTCGTCTTCGCGAGCGTGCTCGCGGTCGGCAGCGTTCTCGTCATGGGGCTCGGGGCGAACTGGCTCGCGGCCGGCCTCGCGTTCGCAGGGCTGCTGTTCTACGTCCTCGTGTACACGATGTGGCTGAAGCCGCGCACCCCGCAGAACATCGTCATCGGCGGCGCCGCCGGCTGTTTCCCCGCGCTCGCGGGGTGGGCCGCGGTCACGGGCGACCTCGGCGTCCCCGCCCTCCTCCTGGGCGCGCTCGTCTTCCTCTGGACGCCGCCGCACTTCTGGGCGCTCGCGATCGTCTACAAGGAGGACTACGCGAACGCGGGCTTCCCGATGCACCCGGTCGTGCACGGCGAGCGCTCGACGAAGATCCAGATGCTCGTCTACGCCGTGCTCACGGTCCTCGTCAGCGTCCTCCTCGTGTGGCCATGGCCCGTGCTCGGGACATTCTACCTCGCGTGCGCCGTCGTGCTCGGCGGCATCTTCGTCTGGTACGCGTGGGCGACGCTGCAGAGCGACGCGCGACAGCCCGCGCGGCGGCTCTTCTGGTACAGCATCGTGTACCTCACGGCACTCTACGTCGCGATGGGGATCGACGTGGCCGTGCAGGGCGCGGTTTGAGAACGCCCTCTCGGACGGCGGGTCACACCCCGCTACTCGTAGGCTCGGACGCGGGAAGCGTGACGATCAATCGCTGCTTCGTAGTCGCTTTCGCGCTTCTTCAGGAACGCCGTCGTGAACACGATCGTCTTCTCGTCCGGGAAGGCGATGAACAGCACCCGACACCGGCCGGCCCTGAGCCGGAATGAGCCGCGGTACGCTCGAGGATCTTGGAGAGCCCTGACGTCGGGGGATCGCGTGGGGTCCTTCAGGGCCACAAGTGATCGCATCGCCGCGCGGACGTCGTCGTGTGACTCAGCCGGGATCTCCTTCCAGAGCTTGTCGTGGACGATCGCGGCGAAGGCCATCCGGGTCGCGCGAACCGCATCAGAGCGGCTTGAAGTCGCCGCTCTTCTTCATGTTCGCAAGGACGCGCTTCTGCCACGCGCGGTACTCGCGTTGGAACTCCTCCGGGTCCTGCTTGATCATGAGCTGTCGGATGACCTGGTCGAACGTGAGGCCGGCCACCTTGTACGACTTGAGGGCCTCGTACGTCTCGTCGTCGAGCTGGACCGTCTTCGGCATGGCTATAGCTACTGTAGCCGCTGCAGGGCTTGAACCCTTCGGAACGGCTGCCGCGCAGGCGTATCAACTCGAAGGCGAGCATCGTGTACCTCACGGCCCTCTACGTCGCGATGGGGATCGACATGGCCTCGCAGGGCGCGGCGTGAGGCGGCCC
>DATDQL010000349.1:0-3291 GCA_035292305.1 Thermoplasmatota archaeon | reverse complement strand
GTACGGCGCCGACCGGCGCGTGCGCCTCGCCGCGGCGGAACGCGCGCCCCCCGGCGCCGCCGCGGACCTCGTCCTCCTCGCCGTCAAGACGCAGGACGTCGCGCGCGCGCTCGAGGAGCACCGGGACACCATCGGCCTCGACCCCGCCGCGCCCGGCCCGCCGGTCGTGGCGATCCAGAACGGCCTCGCGCAGGACGGGATCGTCGCGGCGCTCTGCGGCCCCGCGCGCGGCGTGGCCGCCGTCGCGGCCCTCGACGCGTCGTTCCTGGAGCCCGGCGTCGTGACGTGCGATCGACGCGGGTCGCTCCTCGTCGGACCCGTCGGGTCGCGGGGCACCGCCGCCGCCCGGGCGGCCGAGGCGGTTCTGCGCGACGCGGTCGACGTCGGCTGGACGTGGAACGTGGTCGGAGCGCGGTGGACGAAGCTCGTCGTGAACCTCGGCAACGTCGTCCCGGCGCTCACCGGCCTTCCGTTCCAGGAGACGAGCCGGCACGCGCTCCTCGGGCGCGCGCACGTGCGCATGATCCGCGAGGCGGTGAAGGTCGCGCGCGCGGATGGCGTCACCCTCGCGCCGATCCCGTGGACGTCGCCCGTGCTTCTCCATGCCGCGGCTGCCCTCCCGGAGGCGCTTGCCGCGAAGGTGTACGCGGCACGCGTGCGGCGCGTGCTCGGCGACGTCCCCGGATACGGGAGCACGTGGCAAAGCGTCCAGCGCGGCGCGGCGCTCGAGACCGAGTGGTTGAACGGCGAGGTCGTGCGCCGGGGGAAGGAGCGCGGCGTCGCGACGCCCGCGAACGCGGCCGCATGCCGGTTGGCGGCGGAGGGGGCGCGGCTCACGGCGGAGGATGCGGGACGGGCACTCCTCGGCGGCTAACGCTGTCCGAGGAGGGCCTTGCCTTCGTCGATGAGCGCCTGGAGCTCGGCCTCGAGCTTGCGGAGCCTCTCGACCTTTCGGTGAACGTCCGACGGGCTCATCCCTCCTCGATGGTCGAGAGTACCGTTTGATTCCTTCGCCGCAGCTCCGGGTCGGCCTCGGCCGCCTGCATGATCTTTCGATACTCCGCCGCCTCCTGCAGGATGTCCTCGGCTTGTTGGACCGCTCGAGTCGCGTAGTTCACGGCGCGGTCCCTCGCGGCGACGGCCCCGCTCGCCTCGCGCTGTGCCGCGGCCGTGCCTTGCGATCCGAACTGCCATGCGAGGACACCGCTCAGCGAAGCGAGGCACCCCGTAACCCGGGCGTCGTCGTCGGCGGGGTGAGTATGGACGTGAAGAGCAGCCCTCCGACGATCGCGAGCGTCGACAACGCAACGACGAGACGGACGCGGTCCGTCTCGTCCACGGGCCGGTCGGCGGTCACCACGGGGCGACGGAGCCGTGCGAGGCGAAGAGCGTTCTCCGGAGATGGGGCGGTCCTGGGGAGCCCAACAGCCGCAGCCCTGAAGGGGCCCCCGGGCGTCACGGCCACGTGCCCCCCCGCTTCTTCCGCTCCGCCGCCGCGTTCCGCGCGTGGCTCGACAAGAACCACGCCTCGAGGACCGAGCTCTGGGTCGGCTTCTGGAAGAAGTCCTCCGGCAGGGCCGGCATGGTCTACGCCGAGGCGCTCGACGAGGCGCTTTGCTTCGGCTGGATCGACGGCCTCGTGCGCGGCCTCGACGAGGCGAGCTACATGCAGCGCTTCACGCCGCGGTCGCCGCGGAGCACCTGGAGCCGGGTGAACGTCGCGAAGTTCGAGGCGTTGAGGAAGGCGGGACGCGTGGCCCCGGCCGGCCTCGCGGCCTTCGAAGCGCGCGACCCCGAGCGGACGGGGCTCTACTCGTTCGAGCAAGGCGAGCTCGAGCTCACGGGCGACCAGACGAAGGCGATGAAGGCCGACCGCCGGGCGTGGGCCTATTGGCGCGGCGCGACGCCGGCGTACCGCAAGGCGGCCACGTGGTGGATCCGAAGCGCGAAGAAGGAGGAGACGCGCGAGCGACGCCTCGCCGCGCTCGTCGCCTGCTCGGCGCGCGGGAGGCGGGTGCCGCCGTTCGTGGAGCGGAAGGGCCCGCCCTCCGCCCGCGCGGCCGCCGTGAAGCGTCTCGCGGGGCGAACGCTCAAATAGCCCCCCGCCGTGCCGAGGCTGCCCTCGGCCCGGGGTCGCACCCGGACGGGAAAGCGCACGGCACGCCCTCCGCGTCCCCGCGGAGCCCCGCGTCTCCGTCGCCTGGACTTCGAAGACCGGTCCCCGGTCGTTCGTAGGTGGCCTCCACCATGCCCACGCCTCAGACGGAACAGGAGCAGAGCCTCGCGGACTACGACAGCCTCGTCACGGAGGACGTGTACCTCTCCGCGGGCGTCCACATCGGGACGCAGCAGAAGAACGCGGACATGAAGGACTTCATCTACCGCGTCCGCAACGACGGCCTCTTCGTCCTCGACGTCAAGAAGACCGACCAGCGCATCCGCGCGGTCGTCAACTTCGTCTCGAAGTACCCGCCGGAGAAGGTCCTCTTCGTCTCGGCGCGTCAGTACGGCCAGAAGCCCATCCGCATGCTCGCGAAGACCCTCGGCGCGATCGCGATCGCGGGCCGGTTCATGCCGGGCACGCTCACGAACCCGCAGACGACGCAGTTCATGGAGCCCGAGGTCGTCGTGCTGACGGACCCGAGCGGCGACGCGCAGGCGATGCGAGAGGCGCTGAACATCGGCATCCCCGTGGTCGCGCTCTGCGACTCCAACAACGAGACGCGGAACGTCGACCTCGTCCTCCCGACGAACAACAAGGGACGCCGCTCGCTCGCGCTCGTGTACTGGCTCATGAGCCGCGAGCTCGGGAAGAAGTGGGGCAAGTTCGCGGCCGACTCTGACTTCACCGCCACGGTCGACGACTTCGAGGCGTCGCTTTGATGCCCTTCGGGCAAGGGGGGTTCTGACGTGGTTTCCAAGGGATCGTTCGTGCGCGTGGAGTACGACGCCGTCACCGACGACGGCATCCTGTTCGACACGACCTCCGCCGACGTCGCGCGCAAGCACGACGCGTACAGCGAGAAGGTCGTCTACGAGCCGCTCCCGATCGTCGTCGGCGCGGGCCGCGTGCTCCCCGGCTTCGACCGGGCCCTTGAGGAGGCGAGCGTAGGCGAGGAGCGCGAGATCGTGATCCCGCCCTCCGAGGCCTTCGGCGAGAAGGACCCGGCGCGTTTCGAGACGCACCCGCTGCGGGAGTTCCAGAAGCGGGAGGTCAACCCGTACCCCGGGATGCGCGTGCAGATGGAGAACCGCTCGGGAACGGTCGTGAGCGTGACGCCGGGCCGCGTG
>DATDQL010000348.1:0-3116 GCA_035292305.1 Thermoplasmatota archaeon | reverse complement strand
CCGCCCGCCTCGTTGGTCGCCTCGACGGACGCGGAGTGCTTGCCCGGGCCGAGGGGCTGCGGCGGCTCGTACACGAGGACCCCGTCCGCGAACCGGAACGCGTCGTGCACTTCGGACTTGTCCACGAAGAGCCGCACTCCGCCCTCCGGGATGGGGGAGGCGCTGGAGTCGACGCGGGCGCGGATCGTCGTCACGGGTGCGTCGAGCGTCGCGTTCGGCTCGGGCTCCAGAGGCGTGATGGTCGCGCGTGGACGCACGGGCTCGGGGAGCGTGCGCACGCGGAACTCCGGCGCGTCGGCGCGGTTGCCGGACCAATCGGTGAACGCGACCCGCACGACGTACTCGGTGTCGGCGGCGAGGCCGATGATGGGGAACGTCTGCTCGAGCGACGGCGTCGGGGTCGGGTTGCGCACGTCGCCGCCCCCCCGGGCGGGGCGCAGCACGGCGTCGCCGTAGGCGAACTCGTCGGTCCGCGTGCGGAGGAGGAAGGATCGCTCCGTCACGTTCACGGGCGCGTCTACCTCGAAGCCGGGTGGCGCGACGTCGCGTCGCAGGACGAGTTGCGCGGATCCAGGCCCCGGGAGCCCGAGGTGGAGCACGAACCGGTCGCCGCTCCCGCCCTCGGTGACGTTGAACACGCGCGCCGGCCCGTCGACGTCCGCGACGGACCCGCGCACCTCGGCGAAGAAGTGCGGGTGCAGATGATCCGCGGCCGGGTGCTGGGCGCGGTCGTCGTACTCCGGCACGACCTGCTTCGGACGCGCGACGTCGAACGCGCCGCGGACGTCGATCTCCGCGATCGCGTACGCCCCCTCGAGGGTGAGGTTCCACGCGTACCGCTCGCCCGGGACGGACTCGACGAGCGTGACCGGGCCGCTCCACTTCGGGGCCTCGCCCTCCTCGAGGACGATGACCACGTCGGGCGCCGCGTCGACCGCGGCGGCCGGCACGAGCGCGGCAAGCGACGCGAGCAGGATCGCGGTGCGGACGGAGCGCGACATGGGGCCGACCGGCAGCCGTGGCGGAGGGGAAAGGAGTATCGGACGGCCGAAGGGCAAGGGCGAGGCAGGGCCCGGGCCAGGACGCGTTTCCCTCACGCTCTTCGCTCGCCTTGCCCTTGCCGTCCTCGTTCGCCTTGCGCTTGCGCTTGCCCTTGCGCTCGTCAGAACGTGACCGTCGCCTCGTTCGAGCACGTCGTCGTGCCCGCCTCGCACACCTTGTAGAGGTACGAGCCGCCGCCCTTCTTGTTGATCGGATCCGTGTGGGCGCCGTCGTTCGCGGTCGTCACGATCTTCGCTCCGTTGCGGAACACGTCCACGTTCGCCGACGTCGCCCCGCTCCATGTGAGGTCGGCCTTCTGGGCGCCCTTGACCTTGTAACCTGTCGCCGCGAGGGAGATCGTCGGCGGGGGCGGGGTGTCCGTCTCGTCCGTGTCGGTCGCGCTCGAGCAGCCTGGGTCGGCCGGGTAGTCGACGAGGCCGTCGCCGTCGTTGTCGGCGCCGTCCGCGCAGGCCGCGGGGGGCGGCGGCGCGTTGAACTCGTCGGTGTCGCTCGCGGACGAGCAACCCGGGTCGGCAGGGTAGTCGACCAGGCCGTCGCCGTCGTTGTCGGCGCCGTCCGCGCAGGCCGCCGGCGGAGGCGGGGCCGCGCCCACGGCGCCCGCGGCGTCGAGGCGGCCCGCGCCCTGGCGATCGGAGGAGATGCCGAGGTTGTCGGCGGTGGACCGGATCGTGGTCTCGACGTCGGTGAACGTCCACGTCGGGTGCAGCGCCTTGAGGAGGGCTGCGACGCCCGCCACGTGCGGCGTCGCCATCGAGGTCCCGGACATCGTCGCGTATCCGGTGCCGTAGCTCGACAGGATGTTCGAGCCGGGCGCGATGACGTCGACCTGCGGACCCTCGCTCGAGAAGCTCGAGAACGTGTCCGTCGAAGTCGAGGACGAGACGACGATCGTGATCGCCGCCTTGTCGCGCCACGGGTAGCTCACGCAGTTCGTGCACGAGCCGGAGTTCCCGGCCGCGCCGACGTGGATCGTGCCCTTCCCGTGCGCGTACTGCACGGCATCGTTGAGCGCGGTGCTCGAGCCGCTCGAGCCCCAGCTGTTGGAGCTCACGTGCGCGCCCTGGTCGCCCGCGTACTTCAGCGCATTCACGAGGGGCGTGAGGCCCGCGCTGCAGCCGCCGGCGAACGGATAGAACGCCTTGACCGGGAGGATCGCGTGCTGGCTGATGCCGGCGATGCCCTTGCCGTTGTTGATCGTCGCGCCCGCCGTGCCCGTCGTGTGCGTGCCGTGGTAGGAGCAGCCGGCCTCGTCGTTCGGATCCGAGTCGCCGTTCTGGAAGTCGTAACCCTGGAGGACACGAGCCGAACCGGCGTACTCTTCGTGCGCCTTGTTCAGGCCCGAGTCGATCATCGCGACCTTGACCGCGGTCGAGCCCGTCGTGACGTCCCACGCGGCTTCCGCGCCGATCTTCTTGGAGCCCCAGTGACCGGAGTTCGTGTAGTAGAAGTCGTTCGGGACGAGCGAGGTCTGCGCGAACGTCGGGTCGTCGAACTCGAGGTAGCGGACGTTGTCGTCGCCTCGCGCGCGCTCCTGCAGGGCGTGGGGCGCCGTCGTGGTCACGACGATGAAGCGCAGCCCGTCGTCGAGCGCGACGATGGGCTCGCCGTGGAACGACTGGCCCGGGCGGTGGTCCGCGCCGATCGTGTGGAGACCGACGATCCACCGCTCGCGCTCTGCGCCCGCGGCGCCGGAGACCGGGACGAGGGCGACGGCGAGGAAGGCCAAGCTGACGGCCAAAGCGAGCGCTGCGCGCATGGGTCCCGTTGAGGCCGGTTCTATCCTTAAGCTGTATGCCGAAGGGGGATAACGGTCTCGCGTCGCGAGGATTCCTCCACGGCGTCGACCATCGCCGCGCGAGGTCGCCCCCTCGAAGGGCGCGCGCCCGGGCGTTCCGGGCGGCCCGGACGGGCGGCGGGGCCGTCGCCCTCCGGAGTCTCTGGAGAACCGTGAGAGAATCACTATCCCTGCCGGCCTCGTGGGGTCTTCGGGACCCATGAAGCTCAAAGACTGGCTCGTGCCGCGCGAAGGGCGCTTCTTCGACCTCCTCGAGGAG
>DATDQL010000347.1:0-5847 GCA_035292305.1 Thermoplasmatota archaeon | reverse complement strand
CGGCAATGGACGTTCACGGTCGCAGCTCCTGCCCCGCTCGGGCTCGCGGTCGCGCTCGTGGCCCTGGCGGCGGCCGCGTCGGCTCGCCGTCGGTCGTGAAGCTTTCGGAGAAAGGCGAAGGCCGGCGGAAGGCCGAAGAGCATCCGTGGGCCCCAGACTTGGCCGGGTGCCCACGGGCGCGCGGTCGCCACGGTCGCCCCACCAGCCCCGAGCGCCGCGCGCCCCGTCGTTCTCCTGCCGCCGCCCGTTACCTCGGCTTGATATCGGACGGCGTCGCTGCCGCGCGCGATGCCGGCCGTCTCCGTCCGTGGCCTCCGCAAGTCCTACGGCGACGTCGCTGCGCTCAAGGGCGTGGACCTCGCCGTCGAGGAGGGCGAGATCTTCGGCCTCCTCGGCCCGAACGGAGCGGGGAAGACGACGACGATCCGCATCCTCACGACGCTCCTTGCGCCCGACGCGGGCGAGGTCCGCATCCTCGGGCTCGACCCCCGCACGAAGAAGCGCGACGTGCGCCGCGCGATCGGCGTCGCGCTGCAGGAGACCGGTCTCGACGACCTCGCGACGGGGCGCGAGCTCATCGTCCTCCACGGGCGCCTCCACGGTCTCGCGCGCGGCGCCGCGACCGAGCGTGCGGGCGAGCTCCTCTCGCACTTCGGCCTCGTCGAGGCCGCGGACCGCCAGGTCGGCACGTACTCCGGCGGCATGCGGCGCAAGCTCGACCTCGCCGCTGCGCTCGTGCACCGCCCGCGCCTCGTGTTCCTCGACGAGCCCACGGTCGGCCTCGACCCCTCGGCGCGCGCACAGTTGTGGGGGCTCGTGCGCGCGATGAACCGCGAGGAGGGCACGACCGTGTTCCTCACGACGCACTACATGGAGGAGGCCGAGCGCCTCGCGCGTCGCCTCGCGGTCGTCGACGAGGGCCGTGTCGTCGCGGAGGGCGGGCCCGCGGACCTCAAGCGCGGGGTCGCGACGCAGGTCGTCACGCTCACGGTCGACGGGACGGAGGAAGCGGTCGCGAGCGTCGAGAAGGACCTGCGCGCGCTGCCTGGCGTGCGCCGCGTGCTGCGGTTGCCCGACGCTCTCGCCGTGCACGTCGACGGCTCCGAGGTGCGCGCGTCCGAGGCGCGCGCCATCGCGGAGCGCCGCGGCGTGCGGGTGAGCGAGGTGCGCCTCGCGGAACCGACGCTCGAGGACGTGTTCCTGACGACCACGGGTCGCGCGCTCCGCGAGGCGGAGGCGAAGCCGTGAGCCTCGCCGCGACCGGAGCGATGTTCGGGCGCAGCCTCCGTCAGGTGCCGCGCGTGCCCGCCGACGTCGCGCAGGCGCTCCTCATCCCGATCATCCTCTTCGGCCTGAACGCCGCGCAGTACGCGGCGGTCACGCAGATCCCCGGCTTCCCCGCGATCGAGTACGCCGCCTTCCTCCTCCCGCAGATCATGGTGTGGACCGCGTTCATGAGCGCGAACGGCGCAGGCTACGCGCTGGTGCTCGAGACGAAGACGGGGTACCTCGACAAGCTCATCCTCACGCCTGTCCCGCGCACCGCGCTCCTGTCGGGCCGCATCCTCGCCGTCGCCGTGCGGTGCGCGGCGCAGGTCGTCCTCATCGTCCTCCTCGCGCTCGCCGTCGGCGTGCGCTTCAGCGCCGGGCCGGTCGGACTCCTCCTCGCGCTCGTCCCGCTCGCGCTCCTCGCGATCGCGTGGGCGGGGTTCCTCTCCTTCCTCGCGCTCACGACCCGCAGCCCCGAGGCCGTCGAGGCGAGCGTGATCCTGTTCATCCCGCTCACGTTCCTGACGACGGGCGCCATGCCGCTGCACCTCCTGCCGGAGGCGTTCCGGCCGTTCGTGCTCGCGAACCCCGTGACGCACATCCTCGAAGGCGTGCGCGGCCTCCTCATGGGATGGGACCTGCAGGCGTTCGGCACCGGGGTCGTCGCGAGCGCTGGCCTCGCGGCGGTCTGGGTCGGCGCCGCCGTGTGGGCGCTGCGGCGGATGGATCGGTGATACGGAGGGAGGAGCCCCTACAAGAGGGGCCACGCGCTCCCGCTCTACGATGCGTGTCCCGACCGTCGCGATCGCCCTCGCTCTCCTCGCCCTCGCCTTCCCGACCCCTGCGGCGGCGAACCACTCGAACGACACGTTCGAGGCCGAGGGGGACCTGTCGTTCGGCGCGGTCGTGGTCGAGCCGACCGCGAGCGTGACGCTGCCGACGTGGGCCCCGGGCCACATCCTGTCCATCACCGGCGAGTCGCTCGCGCCTCACGACCTCGACGTGTACTTCTTCAACGGCGCGACGGAGCTCGCGACCGGGTGCGCGTCGGAAGCCGCCGACGAGACCTGCGGAGTCCCGACAGGCGCGACCCGCGCCGCCGTGCACCTGTTCTACGGTCAGGGCGTCCACTGGACGCTCACGGTCGCCTCGGCCGGGACCGCGGCGTGCGCGGACGGCGTCGACAACGACGGCGACCTCCTCGTCGACTTCCCCGAGGACGCGGGGTGCGCGAGCGAGATCGACACGAGCGAGGCGGGGGCTGGGCTGCGGAACTTCAACGACGGCCGCTACCACGAGATCGGCCTCTTCGCGTGGGACACCGCCTCCCTCGATGTCCTCATCGTGCCCCCCGCCTCCGCGGGAGCGGCGCTGGATCCCGTGTCCGTCGACCCGCTCGGCCGCCTCGCAGCCGTCGAGCAGAGCGTCGCCGCCTGGAAGTCCGGCATCGACGCCCTCGGCGCGGCGTGGCTCACCGACGGCCTCACGATCGACGTCTACACGGTCGGGTTCGACACGATCCCCGCGGCCGCCCTCGCCGACCCTGAGATCGTCATCGTCGCGGCCGAGTACAACCCCTTCCTCCTCTTGGGCATCGGGTTCAGCCCCGCCGACCTCGCGTGCGGCTCCAACCCTTTCACGGATTCGGCGAACGCGGCCACGCCCGGCGCGATCGGCGAGGACGCGCTCCACAGCCACGGCGCTTCCCCCTGGGGCGTCACGATGTGCCGCACCGCGGTGGACAACGTCTGCTTCGTCATCGACACGAACCCCGCGTTCGGCGAGGTCGGCTTCGACGCCTCGGGCGACCACCTGATGTACGACCTCAACGCGCACGAGTTCGGCCACTGCCTCGGCATCGGCCACGTCGGCGACGCGGGCGACTTCCGCTCGACGACGTTCCCCACGCGCGACGTCATGAGCTACCAGAGCACCCCGAGCCAAGTGCACTGCGTGAGCAACCTGAACCTCCGCGCGATGGAAGGCATGTTCGCGCGCGTCCTCGACCGGCCCCAGGCCGAGTGGCTCGAACCGCTCCGCGATGTCTCGATGGCGACCTCGCAGTACGTCCAGGTCGCCTGCGCGAACCCGTAGGCGCCCGTCCATCCTTGCCCAGCCCGAGCCCCCGTCCCTGGCCGCAGCCCGGGCCCCCGTCCCTGGCCCCAGCCCGGGCCCTGGCCCCCCCTCGCGCTAGCGCAAGCGCCAGCCCTTGCCCTGCCGCAGCCGGGACAGGTCCCTCGAAGGCTCAAGGCCCGGTCCGGCCGTGCGCCCGCGGGGAACCCCTTGGAACGAAGCATCCTCTGGACGCTGGTCTGCTCGCTCGCGCTCGCGCCGCTCGCCGCGGCATTCCCGGAGATCGGCATCCCCGACACGCCGATCGACGGGAACGACCACTACATCGTCGGCTTCCACAAGGATCCCTTCCTGAAGCCCGGCCAGACGTACAACGGGGAACGCATCCTCGCGGTCGACCACGAGCTCATCTACATCATCGTCGAGGTCCGGAACTTCCCGCTCTTCGACGCCCGCGCACGGTCGGACGACAACGTGCGCTACCTGCAGCTCGACGACCCGATGTACGGGCACCTGAACTTCGTCCCGAACGACCCCGGCTACAGCAACGCGGGCCACTACGGCACGAAGAAGGTCGGCGGCGAAGCAGCGTGGGACCGCACGCGCGGCTCGACAAGCATCAAGGTCGCCATGATCGACTCGGGCGTGTACGCCGCGCACGAGGACCTCGCGGGCGGCCGCCTCCTCGCCGGATGGGACTTCGTGAACAACGACGCGACGCCCAACGACGAGTCGGGCTGCAGCTACCACGGCTCGCACACGACGGGCACGGCGGGCGCGACCATCAACAACGCGAAGGGCATCGCGGGGATGTCGCAGCACACGATCCTCCCGATCAAGGGCCTCGGCTACTCGGCGCCGTACTGCACGGCGAGCGACTCGCAACTCGCGAACTCGCTCCGCTTCGCCCGCGACCAGGGCGCGCACATCAGCTCGAACAGCTGGGGCGGCGGCCCGGTCTCGACCGTCATCAACGACGCCATCCAGTACGCGCACGACGGCGGCGTCATCCACGTCGCCGCGGCGGGCAACTCGGGCCCCTGCACGAACTGCGTCGGGGAGCCCTGGAAGTCGAAGGCCTCGATCTCGATCATCGTCGCCTCGACGACCTCCACCGACACGCAGTCCTCGTTCTCGAGCGAAGGCAACGAGATCGACGTCTCCGCGCCCGGTTCGAGCATCTACTCCCTCGGCGGCGGCGTGAGCACGTACCAGACGCTCTCCGGCACCTCGATGGCGACGCCGCTCGTCGCGGGCACCGTAGGCCTCCTCAAGGCGCTCAACCCGACGTGGACGTTCTCCGACGTGGACAACCGCCTCAAGACGACCGCGGTCGACCTCGGCCCCGCGGGCTGGGACACCGATTTCGGCTTCGGGCGCATCAACGCGGACGCCGCGACCGCCGGCGGAACGCCGCCGCCCGCAGCGTGCGGCGACGGCCTCGACAACGACGGCGACGGGCTGACGGACTACCCCGCGGACCCCGGCTGCACGAGCAGCGCCGACACCGACGAGTTCAACTCGACCGGTTGCACCGGCCCGGCGAACAACTGCTTCTCGACCGCGACCGCGATGGCCGCGGGCGGGCAGACCATCACGCAGAGCACGACCGGCGCGACGCTGGAGACGGGAGAGCCCCGCCCATGCGCGAGCATCGGCGGCACGGTCTGGTTCACGTGGACGCCTTCAGCGTCCGGGACGGCGACGTTCGAGACGGCCGGGTCGAACTTCGACACGGCGCTCGCGGTGTACACGGGCTCGACGCTCACGGGCCTGACGAACCTGAACTGCAACGACGACATCTCGGGCTCGGACCTCGACTCGCGCATCGTCAGGACCGTGACCGCGGGGACGACGTACCGCATCCAGGCGGGCGGGTACAACGGCGCGACCGGTTCGACGCTCGTCATGCGCGTCATCGCTCCGGCGGCGTGCACCGGCCCGACCGGCAACTGTTTCTCGACGGCGGTCGCGATCACGGCCGTGCCCTACACGAACTCGAAGAGCACGACCGGCGCGACGCTGGAGACTGGGGAACCGCGGCCTTGCGGAAGCATCGGCGGCACGGTGTGGTACACGTACACGCCGTCCTCGAGCGGCACCAAGATCACGGACACCGTCGGTTCGGCCTACGACACGGTGCTCGCCGTGTACACGGGCTCGACCCTCACGGGCCTGACGCTCGTCGGCTGCAACGACGACATCTCCGGCGCGGACCTCGACTCGCGCGTCACGTGGACGGCGACCGCCGGGGTCACGTACCGCATCCAGGCCGGCGGGTACAACGGGGCGACGGGAAGCCTCGTGTTCCACGAGAGCTAGCGCGTCGACCGGGGGCGCGCCGCGCCCCTCTCCCTTCTTTCATCTTTCCTCGCGCCAGCCTCGGCTCATACGAGATCCCGCACGCGCCTCTCGAACGCGCGTCGCTCCTCGTCGAGGGCCCCCTTCGCTCGCCGCGGCCGGAAGAGCCGCGCAAGGAGACGCACTCAACTTCCTCCAGGCCTC
>DATDQL010000346.1:0-9009 GCA_035292305.1 Thermoplasmatota archaeon | reverse complement strand
CCGAGCTGCCGCGCCGTCCGCACCGCGCTCCTGGATCGGACGCCGGGGGGGCCGGAAAGCGTCGCGACCGGTGGGGTGCCCGCGCCACCGACGCTCGACGTCCTCGCGGTCCGGTTCCGGGAGACCCCGACCGAGCTTGTCGTCGAGGCCGACGTCGGCGAGGTCGCCCCGGACTTCTCCCACGTCGCCGACGGCGATCTGGTCGAGACGACCGTCTGCTGGACGACCTCCGAGCGCCAGTGCGAGGAGCGCGTCTACGTCTGGGCGGAGCGAACGTCCCGCAACGCGCACACGGAGGTCGGCTACCGCGTCAATCACCCGACGTGCAATGTCCGGCTCTTGTGCTCGTACGGCATCGCGGTCGAGATCGACGGCGGCTCGCCGGGCACGATCCGGTGGCACATCCCTCGGATGCTCATGCCGAACGCGACGGCCGGCGACACGCTCCGGGGCGCCTACGCCTACTCGTGGACCGTCGAGAGGGACCCGGACAACCGCGTGCGCTGGTCCGGCGCGACGTCGGCAGGAAGCGAGTCGGGCTCCCAGAGCGGCAATGTCGGGTACTTCACCGACCTGACAGAGAACGGCACCGCGTTCCCCTTCACGACGCCCCTAGCGAGGATGGACCTCTCGCCGCTCGGCGACGGCCTCATCGTGGACGCCGAAGACGATCTGCGAAACGGGCTCGACCGGCCGGACATGGACATCCTCTCAACGCGCATCGTCGAGAACGAGACGCACCTCGGCGTCGCCGTCGAGGTCGCCGAGGTCGCCACCGAGGCGACGGCCGGGCCCGAGACGCTCCTCGTTTTCGGGCTCGACTTGCGCATGTCCACCGGCGCGAACGTCATCGCCGGCGAGAATCGACGCAACGACCGCGTCTTCCAGTATGCCCGGCGATGTGGCGACGCGACTTGCGCGAAGGCAGGCGACATCCAGGCGACGTTCGAAAGGAGGGCGGGGTCGCCTGGGACGATCACTGTCACGTTCCCACGGTCCGATCTCGGCTCGCCACCCCGCGGAACGATCGTGAACAATTTCAACGCGTACTTCGTGCTCTGGGACGGCGTCCGGAACCCCGTCGACGACGACGGGACCGGCGGCTACGCGGAGCGTTACGTCGGCGAGGACTTCACGCCGGAGATCCCGCCTTACGTGCTCCGATACGGTCAGGCGCGCAGCGGCGTCGCAGACGACGGGCGTGTCGCGCTCTCGGACGCTGTCGGGGACGTGGCGTTCATCGTCCCGGAGGGCGTGCCCCGCCCCAGGTTCGACGTGTCCTTCGTCGAGGTCGTTCCCACCGGTCCGGCGACGACGCGCATCCTCCTCGGGATCATGAACCTCGATCAGACGGCCCCGCCGCCGCCATACGACGCCGTGATCTACGCCGTCGGGCTCGAGACCGCGGACGGCGCGTTCGTCGTCGCGTACTCCCACGACACGCAGGGGACCCAGAAGTTCTTCTGCGCGCAGGACTCGCTCGTGTTCACCCCGACGCGTCGCGACCCGTTGGAGGGCGTCGCGAAGGACATCGAGGGCGCGATCGCGCTCGGACAGGCGACGGACAGCGATTCCGAGGTCGGCGGCGGCCGGTCGGGAGCCTCGATCGCCTTCGACGTCCCGCACGAGTGCTTCGCGCGATCGCGATCCGGATCGTTCGAGGCCCTCCGCATGGCCGGCGCGACCTTCGGGCTGCAGAACCCGACGGGCCGAAGCGGCAGCGGCATCGTGGACCGGCCGTTCGACGAAGCCGTCCTCGACTCCCCCTTCCTCGTCCAGTTCGTCAGCCCGCCCGCGCCGCCCGAGCCGTGGTATGTCGCTCCGTTCGGCATCTCCAACTTCTGGGACATCACCGGCGTCCTCGCGGCCGTCGCCATATCGGGCGGCGGCCTCCTCGCGATCGAGCGTCGCCGCACGCGCCTTCGCCGTTGGCTCGCGCGGGTCGACGACGCGCTCGCCTCGACGAAGGAGGACGCGCGGGCGCGCGAGAGCTCGCTCGTCGGCCTCCGCGCCCGCCTCCACGAGGACCTCGTCCGCGGCCGCATGTCCGAAGGCCACTACGCCATCGTCGAACGCCGCATCGACGAGGAGCTCGCGAAGGCGCGCGTCGCCTCGATCGGGGAAGCCTTCCGCGAGCTGCCATACTGGCTCGTGACGAAGCTGCAGGGCCTCCTCGCGGACGGTGTGATGACGAAGGACGACGTCCGCGTGTTCTCCGCCGCGGTCGCGGAGACGGCCCTTCCCGACGCGACGAAGGCGGAGCTCCGGGCGCGGCTCGAGGCGTGGGCCGGGCAGGACAGGGCCGCCTCCGAGCGCGCGGACGTCACTCCTCCGTGAGCTTCTCCGCGCGGCTCATGACGACCGCGCCGACCGCGGCGGCCGCGCCGGTCGCGATGCCGAGCGCGAAGAACGCGATGAGGTACTCGCGCGGCACCCAGAGGTCGGGGAGCCTTCCCTCGCCGACGAAGCGGCTGTCGACCGGCCGCGCGCCCCCGCCCGCGAGGAGGACGTCGAGGCTCGCGGTCGCGCGCGCCGTCTGGTAGAACGTGAGTCGGACGGGGACCTCGGGGATCGCGCCTGCGAACTCGTAGTACGAGACCGCGAGCACGGGCTCGAGGCCTTGGGCGCGAGCGTCCGCGATGGCGACCGCGGCGCCGCCTTGCGCGAGGTCGAGCAGCTCCGGCGGGACGTCGCGCTCTACGTAGCCCGCGAGGGTGAGGGCGACGCCGGCGCGGACCTCCGCATCGAGCGCGTGGAGGAGCGCCGCGGGGAGGAGGCCGTCCGCGAGCTCCGCGCGGCTCAGGTTCACGAGGCGGGCGGCGTCGACGAGGCGGTCGCTCGGGAGGCCTATCTGCGAGAGGATGGCCTGCGCGTAGACGACGGACTCCTGCGCGGTGTCCGCGACGTCCGTCGTCGCCCCGCGGACCGTCGCCGCGTCGACCGGCGCCCCGGGCGGCGTCTCCTTCGCGATCTCGAGCCACCACGGGACGGTGTCCGCGCGCTCCCACGCGAACGCGAGAGCGTCGAGCGCCTGCGCGGGGGTCGCGAGGCCTTGCGGCGTGACGCGGATGGCGAGCTCCGCGCGTTCGAGGTAGTCGCGCGCCTCCCGCGCCTTCGTCTGTGCGGCGCCGACGCCGTCGAGCGCGCCGAGCGTGCCCCAGTCCGCGTCGCGCGCCGCGTCCTCGACCGCCGCGACGTGCGAGGCCGTCTCCGAACGGACGCCCTCGAGGTACGCCGCGGGGTCGTCGGCGGCTTCGTGTTCGACCGACCACCGTACGTAGCGCGAAGCGATGGCGGACTGGAACGCCTTGCTCGCGGTCGTGTAGTACTCGCCGCGAGCGAGGCCCGCGCGCGCCTCGCCGATCGCGGCGTTCGCGACGCCCATGCGCTCCGCGAGGTCGTCGCGCCGCTCCGCGGGCAGGTCGGTCGCCCCCTCGAACGCGGCCTTGGCCTCGGCGAGGTCCGCGTCGGCCTCCGCGAGGAGGGCGTTGCCCTTCGGGCGCAGGATGGAGCGGAACGACTCGCCGCCGATGTCGCCCGGCGGAGCGGGGCGGCGGAAGTCCTGCCCGGTGAGGAGCAGCGCGGCCTCCCGGACGTCCACGACGGGACGGCAGAGGATGCGGAGCTCCTCGTCGCAGAACGCGGTCATGTTGACCTCGACGACGCGGTCCGCGTCGCCGCGTTCGCGGACGAGCGTCTGGCCCGCCGGGTAGAGGAACACGCGCGCGTTCGCCTCGGCCGCGGCCGTCGCCTTCTCCGGGACGCCGCCGACCGGGCCGATGGTCCCGTCGGGGTTCACGGTGCCCGTCATCATGATGGTCGGGTCGATCGTGAGGTTCGCGAGCGCCGCGATCGTGCCGACCGTGAGGATCGCCCCCGCGCTCGGCCCGCCGATGATGCTCGAGCCGGAGCGCACGACGAAGAAGAAGTCGTGCGAGCGCATCGAGACGCCAGTGACGCTCGAGGCGACGCGCACGGCGAGGCGCGCCGAACCCTGCATGTCGACCTGCGTCAGAGGATACGTGTCGATGAAGACGTGACCGCTGCCGCCGTCGGCAACGGTGATCGAGACGTTTGCGAGCGTGCCGACGAGTCCCTGCTCCGTCTGCGCGACGGCGGCCGCGAGCACCTCGACCGGCGGTCGCAGAACGATGGTGCGGGCGGCGTTCTGCGACGCGACGACCGGAGCGAGGAGGAGGACGGCGGCGAGGACCGCGGCGAGGGCTCGCCGCAGCGGTCTGCGGCGAGCCTCACCGGGTCGCGACGCGGTGTAGGGGCGCACGCGGGGCGCATGCCGCCAGGGGTTCTTGGGCGTGATGGAGGGGAAACCTCTTCTCCTCCCGGGGGGTCCGCGGAGCCGCGCTCATGGCGTCCCCGCAGCGACCGCCGGTGATCCTCGTGTCGGGAGCCGTCGGGCAGGAGTTCGTGTACTGGAACCTCCTCCGGCGCAGGCTCCGCCGCGACGGCTTCGACCCTTACACGGTCACGTTCCCGCGCTTCACCATGCAGGACCTTCGCCTCTCGGCCGAGCTCCTCGCGAGCCGGGTCGAGGTCGTGCGCGCCGAGACGGGCGCGGAGAAGGTGTCGCTCGTGTGCCACAGCATGGGCGGCCTCATCGCGAGGTGGTGGATGCGGCGCCTCGGCGGCGTCGGGCGCACGGCGTCGGTCGTGTTCCTCGGCACGCCGCACCTCGGGACGGTCGCGGGCCTGTCCGGCCTCCCGTTCCGCGGCGCGCGGCAGATCGTCCCGGGGAGCCCGTTCCTCAACGAGCTGAACCAGGGGGAGGACGCGGCCGCGGTGCCGACGACGAACGTCTGGAGCTTCACCGACTTCGTCATCGTCCCCTCGACGAACGCGCGCCTCGACCGCTCTGGCGTGGAGGAGGTCCAGCTCACGTTCGTCGGCCACTGGGGGATGCTCGTGAGCCGCGCCGCGTACCGCCACGTGGTACGGGGGCTCCGACGGGCCAAGGCTCCGTGACCCTATCAGCCGGGCCTACTCGTCCTCGTCCGGCTCGTCGCGAGGCGGCGGCTCGTCCCCGGGCTCCGGTTCGTCCCCCGGGAACGGCAGGTCCGGCTTCGGACGCGGGACCTCGATCCGTGCCATCTTGGCCGCGGCCTCGTCGATGCTCGCCTGGACGTCGTCGCGGCTCAGCTTCGCCACGGAGACGACCGCGTCGTCCTCCTCGAGCGTCTGGAGGATGACGCCCTTGGATTGCCCGCTCGAGACGAGCCGGATGTCGCTGCACACGAGCCGGATGACGATGCCCTGCTTCGTCGCGATGAGCACCTGGTCGTCGTCCTTGACATCGATCGCGCCGACGACCTCGCCCGTGTCGAAGGCGACCTCGTGGCAGTACACGCCCCAGACGCCGCGTCCTTTCGCGTTGAACTCCGTGAGCGGCGTGCGTTTTCCCTTCCCGTTCGCAGTGACGGTCATGATCTGCGCCCCCGGATCCTTGACGACGACCATCGACACGACCTTCTCGCCGGTCCGGCACTCGACACCCTTGACGCCGTAGGCCTGCCGGCCCGTCGGCCGCACCTGGTCCTCGTGGAACCGCGCGCACTTGCCGAGGTTCTTCACGAGCATGATGTCGTCGTTCCCCGTGGTGACGGCCGCACCGACGAGCTCGTCGTTCTCCTCGATCGCGAGGGCGATGATGCCGGCCTGGCGAGGCCGCGCGTACTCGGTGAGCTGCGTCTTCTTCACGATGCCGTTCCTCGTCGCGAAGAACAGGTAGCGGTCCTCGCGGAACTCCGCGACCGGGACGGCCGCGGCGACGGTCTCGCCTTCGGTCAGCCCTTCGAGGAGGTTCACCACGGCCTTGCCCTTCCCATGGCGTTGGCCCTCGGGGATCCGGAACGCCTTGAGCCAGTGGATGCGGCCCTTGTTCGTGAAGAACAGGACATAGCGGTGCGTCGTCGTCACGAACGTGTCGACGACGAAGTCCTCCTCCTTCGTCGTGATCCCGAGGAGCCCCTTCCCGCCGCGCGATTGGAGGCGGTACTGGTCGATCGGGATGCGCTTGATGTAGCCGTCGTTCGTGATCGTGACGACGACGTGCTCGTCGGAGATGAGGTCCTCGACCTCGAGTTCGCCTTCGTCCTCGACGATCGTCGTGCGGCGCGCATCGCCGTACTTCTCCTTGAGGTCCGCGATCTCCTGGCCGATGATCGCGCGCACGCGCTCCGGGTGCGCCAGGATGTCCTGGTGGTCCGCGATCGTCGCGACCAGCTCCTCGCCTTCCTCGCGGAGCTTGCGGACCTCGAGGCCCGTCAGCTTCGACAGGCGCAGTTCGAGGATCGCCTTCGCCTGCTCCTCGTCGAGCCGGCGAGGGACGTAGCCGATGCCGACCGCGAGGTACTCCTGCGCGACGAGCGCGGCGCGCGCGGCGTCGACGTCCGCGCTCTCGCGGATGATGGAGATGATGCGGTCGAGGTTCTCCCGCGCGCCGACCGTGAGCAGGAGGCCCTTCACGATGTGGAGGCGCTCCTCGGCCTTGCGCAGGAGGAACTGCGTGCGGCGCGTGACGACGACGACTCGGTGGTCGAGGTACGCCTGGAGGAGCCTCTTCAGGGGCAGGATCTCGGGCTTGCCGTCGACGAGCGCGAGGTTCAGGATGCCGAAGCTCGACTCCATCGCCGTCTGCTTGAACAGGTTGTTCAGCACGACGTCCGCGACCGCGTCGCGGCGCAGCTCGATGACGATCCGCATGCCGTCGCGGTCGCTCTCGTCGCGGAGATCGCGGATCCCCTCGATCTTCTTCTCCTTCACGAGGTCCGCGATCGCGGTGATGAGGTTCGCCTTGTTCACCATGTAGGGGATCTCGGTGACGATGATCCGCTCGTGGTTGTCGCGCTCCTCGAAGTCGGCCTTCGCGCGCACCTTGACGACGCCGCGGCCTTCGAGGTACGCCTGCACGATGCCCGCGCGGCCGTGGATGGTGCCGCCCGTCGGGAAGTCGGGGCCTGGTAGGACCTGCAGCAGCTCCTGCACGGTGACGTCGGGGCGCTCGAGCTGGAGCCGGAGAGCGTCCACGACCTCGCCGAGGTTGTGCGGCGGGACGTTCGTGGCCATGCCGACCGCGATGCCCGTGCTCCCGTTCACGAGGAGGTTCGGCAGACGCCCGGGCAGGACCGAGGGCTCCTCGAGCGACGCGTCGAAGTTCGGGAGGAAGTCGACGGTCTCCTTGTCGATGTCCTCCAGCATCTCGTGCGCGATCTTCGCCAGGCGCGCCTCCGTGTACCGCATGGCCGCCGGGTTGTCGCCGTCGACGCTGCCGAAATTGCCTTGACCGTCCACGAGCGGGTAGCGCAGGGAGAAGTCCTGCGCCATGCGGACCATCGTATCGTAGACCGCGGTGTCGCCGTGCGGGTGGTACTTGCCGAGGACCTCGCCGACGACGCGCGCGCTCTTCTTGTGGACCTTGTCGGAGGACAGGCCCAGCTCGTTCATCGCGTGGAGGATGCGCCGGTGGACGGGCTTGAGGCCGTCCCGGACGTCGGGCAGCGCGCGCCCGACGATGACGGACATCGCGTAGTCGATGTACGACGTCCGCATCTCCGTCTCGATCGCCCGCGGGACGACGGTGCCGTGGGGCTCCGTGTCCTCAGACGTCAAGCACCTTCACCTCCTTCGCGTGGTTCGTGATGAACTCCCTGCGAGGTTCGACCGCGTCGCCCATCAGGATGCTGAAGAGCTCGTCCGACGCGACCGCGTCCTCGATCGCGACGCGCGCGAACGTGCGCGTGTTCGGGTCCATCGTCGTCTCCCACAGCTGCGTCGGGTTCATCTCGCCGAGACCCTTGTAGCGTCCCACGTCGACCTTCCCGAGGCGCGCGAGCTTCTCGTCCCGCTCGCGCTCGCTCCACGCGTAGCCGAGCACCTTCACGCCCTTCTTGAAGGCGAAGAGGGGGGGCTGGGCGATGTACACGTAGCCGTTCTCGATGAGCGGCCGCATGTAGCGGAAGAAGAACGTGAGGAGGAGCGTCCGGATGTGCGCTCCGTCCACGTCCGCGTCGGTCATGATGACGATCTTGTGGTATCGGAGCTTCGCGAGGTCGAACTCCTCGGCGACGCCCGCGCCGATCGCGGTGATGATGGTCTGGATGCTCTCGTTCTTGAGCATCTTGTCGAGGCGGCTCTTCTCGACGTTCAGGATCTTGCCTCGCAGCGGCAGGATCGCCTGGAACTCGCGGTTGCGACCCTGCTTCGCGGAGCCGCCGGCGGAGTCTCCTTCGACGATGTAGAGCTCGGTCACGGCCGGGTCGCGGCTCGCGCAGTCCGCGAGCTTGCCCGGGAGCCCAGACCCTTCGAGGAAGCCCTTGCGGCGCGTGAGCTCGCGCGCCTTGCGCGCCGCTTCGCGGGCGCGCCGCGCCTGCAGGGCCTTCTGGATGATGATGGTCCCGACGCGCGGGTTCTCCTCGAGGAACGCGCCGAGCCTCTCCGCGACGACGCCGTCCACGGCCGCCCGCACCTCGGCGTTGCCGAGCCTCGTCTTCGTCTGGCCTTCGAACTGCGGCTCGGCGATCTTGCAGAGCAGGATCGCGGTCAGGCCCTCGCGGACGTCCTCGCCTTGGAGCGCCTCCTCGTTCTCCTTGAGGAGCTTGCGCTCGCGCGCGTAATCGTTGAGGACGCGCGTGAGCGCGCTCTTGAAGCCGATCGCGTGCGTGCCGCCTTCGACCGTGTTGATGTCGTTGACGAACGTGAACACGTTCTCGGTGTAGGCGTCCGTCCACTGCATCGCGAGCTCGACCGCGACCTCCGGCCGCTCGGCCTCGAACGCGATGACCTGGGGGTGGATCGCGGACTTCGTGCGGTTGATCCAGCCGACGAACTCGACGAGGCCGCCGTGGTACTGGAACGTCTCGGTGCGCTTCGTGCGCTCGTCCGTGAGCGTGATCTTGAGACCCTTGTTGAGGAAGGCGAGCTCGCGCAGCCGCGACTGGAGCGTGTCCGCCGTGAACTGGGTGACCGTGAAGATCTGCGCATCCGGCTTGAAGCGCA
>DATDQL010000345.1:0-7035 GCA_035292305.1 Thermoplasmatota archaeon | reverse complement strand
CGAGCCGAACCGGGGCGTCGCGTTCGTCCGCACGCCGTGCCCGCACACGGACCTCAAGGCCGCCAGGTGCGACCCTCGGCAGGGGATGTGCAAGGACGCGATCCGCTACGTCCCGGTCGAGCTACTCGACGTCGCCGGCCTCGTGCCGAAGGCGCACGAGGGCCGCGGCCTCGGCAACAAGTTTCTCGACGACCTCCGCGTCGCCTCGGGGCTCATCCACGTCGTCGACGCCTCCGGAGCGACGAACGAGGAAGGGGTCCCCGTCGCGCGCGGGACCCACGACCCGCTGAAGGACGTCGCGTTCCTCGAGGACGAGCTCGCGCACTGGATCGCTGGCATCGCGACGCGCGGCCTCGACAAGGACTCGCGCTCCGCCGAGATGTCAGGGCAGCGCCTCGACCCGTTCCTCACGAAGCGGTTGACCGGCCTCGGCGTCGACGAGCACCAGGTGAAGCACGCGTTCGACAAGAGCCCGCTCGACCCGATCCACTTCACGCGGTGGACGCCCGAGGCGACGCTCGCGTTCGGGCAGGAGATCCGGCGCCTCTCGAAGCCCGTCCTCATCGCCGCGAACAAGGTCGACGCGGCGCCGCCGGAGCTCATCGAGAGGTTGCGCGGCGTCGCGGACACTCCCGTCGTCCCGACGAGCGCCGAGTCGGAGCTCGCGCTCCGGAAGGCCGCCGACGCCGGCGTCGTCGAATACCTTCCCGGTGCGAAGTCGTTCAAGGTCCCGGACCCGGCCAAGCTCACGGCCGCACAGACGAAGGCGCTCGACTTCATCCGCACGCACGTGCTCGAACCGTTCGGCTCGACAGGCGTGCAGGAGGCGGTCGAGCGCGGCGTGTACGGGCTCCTGAAGCTCGTACCCGTCTTCCCCGTCGAGGACGAGACGCACTACACCGACGGCGAAGGCCGCATCCTGCCAGACTGCAAGCTCGTCCCCCAAGGCACGACCGCGCGCCAGCTCGCGTACAAGGTGCACACGGACCTCGGCGAGCATTTCGTGCGTGCCGTGGACGCGCGGACCAAGCGCACGATAGGCGCCGACCATGTGCTGAAAGCGGGCGACGTGGTGAAGATCGCGGCATCGAAGTAGGCCCAGGCCCTTGCGCCCCCTCGCCCTCGCGCTTCCTTGCGTTAGCGCCAGCGCGAGCGTTAGCGCTCGGGGATGGCAAGGGAGGGGAGCCACGGCCAGGGAGCCCGACGCACGACCGCGCGTTCAGCCTGGCTTCGTCTCGCGGGCCTCGACGTCGCGGCGGATGTCGGCGACGCTCCGGCCGTCCGTGGCCACGCCGAGCTCGCGCGCGCGGCGCAGGACGCGCGCGTCCGCGTCCTCGTCGTCGAGCTCGCGCTCGGCCTCGCGCTTCGCCTTCGTGAACTCGGACTGCGATCGCCCGAGCGCGCGCATGAGCGCCGGGATCTTCGTCGAGCCGAAGAGGACGAGGAGCACGACGAGGATGATGAGGATCTCCGGCAGGCCGAGGCTCTGGAAGAGCGCCAGGGCAGGCATCAAGGGGGCACACTTTCGCGCGCGAGATAAGCATTCCGCAGCTACTTCGGCCCGACCGGTCCCACGGCGCTCTCGAGCCGGCCGGTCTGCGCGTTCCATGTCGTCGTGTAGCGTCCGCCCGGCTCCTCGAACCCTCCGTCGATGAGGTAGTAGTAGCCGGCTGGCGTGCGGGCGTCGCCCGCGAACGAGCGCACGAAGATCTCGTAGCTCGCCGCGGCGAACGTCTCCGTGAAGCGCGCGACCGCGGCGTCGAGCGGCAGCATCTGTCCGGGGAGGGTCGCGGGATCGATCCACCCGTGCTCGCCGCGCGGCGGCTCGACGGGGCCGGATTCGTACGTGCGATGGATCGCAAGACCCGCGATGCGGCCGACCTTCGCCTCGTAGTATGCCTCCTCGGGGCTCACGTACGCGAGGTTCCACGTCGGTTCGCGCGGCGCGCCGGCGGCCGCGGGCGCGGCGAGGTAGTAGGTCGCGCGGTAGAGCACGGACTCCGGGGCGGCATCGAGGAACGCACGGAGCCCGAGGTCCTGCGTCTCGGCCGCTCTCATCGCGTCCTTGAGGGGGAAGACGAGCGCGTCACCCGCTTCCGGCGGCTTGCGGCCGTCGAAGCGCGCGAGAGCGGCGACGGCCGGAGGCACCTCGGGCTCGACGCCGTGCTGCGGGAGCACGTCGACGCCTCGCGACTCCGACACCTTGCGCCCCTCGAAATCAGCGTCACGCGGGAACCCCGCGGCGACGAAGCCGCCCGCGTCCTCGTGGACGACGACGCGGAAGCTCTCGGGGTAGGTCTCGCCGGGGCGCCAGGCGTACTCGAGCGAGACCGGCCCCTCTGCCGTGACGCGGAACGGGCCGTCGTCTTCCATCACGACGCGGAACGGAAGGGGGAGCGGAGCGTCCTGCCCCGCCACGGCCGGGACAGGAGCGTCGAGCGCGCCGTCAACGGTGCGCCCGAACAGCGCGCTCGCGCCGAACAGCCAAGGGGCGCCGTGCTCCTCCCACGACACGACCCGCTCGGTCTCGTTGAAAGGCACGAGCATCTGTACGACCGTGTGCGATCCGGTGGCGACGAAGCGGGTGTCGAGGAGCTGCCAGCCCGCGCCTCCGTCCGCTTCCGTCCGCACCGCGTAGGTCGCATCGCGTCGCAGCCCCGCGTCGATGCGCTCGCCGTCGGCGCCGACGCTCACGCGCACGCGGGCGATCGGGATCGGGAGCTCGGGTTCCCAGCGTACGAGCTCGGCGTACTCGCCCGTGACCTCGTATTCGACGACGTCGCCGATGCGCGGGGGCGGAACGACGAGGGAGGTCGGGAGATCGGGGCCGCCGAAGCAGCCGGCCAAGGAGGCCAGTGCGAGACACGCGAGCGTGACGAGGCTCGTGCGCCAGGTCATTGCGCGCTCTCCGCCAGCCTGCCCGCCTTCGCGACGTGCAGGCTGTTCGTGCTCCCCGCGAGCCCGAGCGTGCCCGACGTGACGACGACGGTGTCGCCGCGCGCCACGACGCCGCTCGCGAGCACGGCTTCGTCCGTCGCGCGCCAGAGCACGGCGGCGTCCCGCGTCTCGGGCACGAGGACGGGCCGCATCGCCCACAAGAGGGCGAGGCGGTCGCGCACACGAGGATCGGGGGTAGCCGCGAGGACCGGCACGCGCGGTCGGTACTTCGCGACGTAGCGCGCGGTCGCGCCGGTGCTCGTGAGGCACACGATCGCGCGCGCGCCGAGGTCCTCGCTCATCTGCACGGAGGCGTGCGCGACCGCGTCCTCGGGCGTCGGACCCGCGAGCGTGCGGAACCGTTCGAGGCTGCCTTCGTCCGCGAGGAGCGTCTCCTCCGCACGCTCCGCGATGCGGGCCATGACGGTCACGGCTTCGACCGGGTGCTTTCCGACGGCCGTTTCGCCGGAGAGCATGACCGCGGTGGTGCCGTCGAGGATCGCGTTGAAGACGTCCGCGACCTCGGCCCGCGTCGGACGCGGGTTCTCGATCATGGACTCGAGCATCTGCGTCGCGGTGATCGCGGGCTTGCCGACGAGCGCCGCCATCCTGAGCATCGCCTTCTGGACGACCGGCACCTCCTCGGGCGGCAGCTCGACCCCCATGTCGCCTCGCGCGACGAGGACACCGTCGGACGCGCGCACGAGCTCCTCGAGGTTCTCTAGCGCCTCGCGTCGCTCGACCTTGGCGATGACGTGGCTTCCGAGCTCGTCGTCGAGCTCCGCGCGCACGCGGGCGATGTCCGCGGCCGACTTCACGAAGCTTGCCGCGACGAAATCGACGCCAAGGTCCTGGCCGAGGCGCAGATCCTGGAGGTCCTTCGAGGTCATCGTGCGCGCGGCGAGGCGCACGCCCGGGAAGTTGACGCCCTTGTGGGCCTTCAGGCGTCCACCTGTCACGACCTGCGCGCGCACGTTGCGACCTTCGATAGCGAGGACCTGCGCCGAGAGGTAGCCGTCGTCCATGAGGATCGGGTCGCCCACGTGGACGTCGTGCGCGAGGCCGTCGTACGTGATCGGGATGCGGCCCCCCTCCGCGTGCTCGCCCGCGACGAACACGACCTCTTCGCCGACGGTGAGCTCGACGCCGCCGTGCGGGAGCGCGCCGACGCGGATCTTGGGCCCCGCGATGTCCTGCACGAGGGCGACGGGGCGTCGCGCCTTCTCGGCGGCGCGCCGGACGGCCTCGACGGCGGCCTCGTGTTCTTTGCGTGAACCGTGGCTGAAGTTCAGCCGGAACGCGTCGACGCCGGCTTCGACGAGGCGGGCGAGGACCGAGGCCTCGGACGAGGCGGGGCCGAGGGTCGCGAGGATCTTCGTGCGGCGCACGCTCGGACAACGCCGGGTTCGAGCTTGAGGTCGACGCGCGTCGGCGCGCGCGGCGCGGCATCGCGTCCGCCGCCCGTGCAAGCGTGAGGACAACGGTTAAAAAGAGGGAGCGGCTTCCCCGGCGCGCCTGCCACCTTAGCTCAGCCGGTAGAGCAGCTGATTCGTAATCAGCAGGTCTAGGGTTCAAATCCCTAAGGTGGCTCTTTTGGGGAACGGGGGCGGGGGAGCGGCCGTGGCCGGGCCGCTCGGGTCCGCGCTCGGGTGGATCGGGACGCGCGGCCGCGCGAAGCCCGTCTCCATGGAGCCCACGTCTGCATGACGCGTCCCTTTTCCGACGCGCGGCCGCGCACGCAGGAAGGCGCGTAGGCGAAACGTTCACATGACATCGCTCGAATCGAGCGGCGGGCTCCACGATGAAGACGCACAGCTACGCGGTCCTCGCGCTCGTCGCAGTCGCGCTCGCGGGTCTCGCGATCCCCTACGGTCAAGCGACGCACTCCCCCGCCAACAAGGTCGCCGTCGCGGCCTCGACGCTCGACGTCCTCAACGCGCCCCTTGGCGCCGAGGGGTCGAGCTCGACGGTCGAGACGCTCCTCAGCGGGTCGATGAAGACCTCCAGCCCCACGGACCTCCTCCTCCGAGTCTCGCTCGAGTGCACGATCTGGACGAACGTCACGACCGTCGGCAACGACGATTCACGGTCAGCAGCGACCGTCTCCGTCTGGATCGAGATCGACGGCACGCCGGTCGGTGTGAACGCAGCGGACGGCACCGGCGGCAAGGTCGTGTTCTGCGACCGGTCGTACCAGCGCGTGACGTCGCTCTTCGACGACGAGGACGCGACGATCCAGACGTTCCTCCGCACGCGCTCGGCGCACTCGTTCGAATGGATCTCGCTGAACACGGGCTCGGGCGAGCACGACATCGTCGTGAAGGCCCAGCTCGACGTCCAGGTCGCGGGCACGGGCGGCGTCCAGGCCGTCGTCGGAAAGCGCACGCTCGTAGCGGAGCCGACGAGGCTCGCGAACGATGTCACGGTCTGAGCGGAAGGACAGGGGACACGTGACAAGCGAGAAGGCACGCCGACGGGCCGAAAGGATTCGTGCTGCGGGAACTCGCGTTCCCATCGAGGGGCCGTCGCCCCTACGCGCCCGCGCGCGCGGGGCCCGTCGTGTGGCCGAGGGGTACGTAGTCGGCGCTCTCGTACTCGGAGGTGGCGAGGCACGCGGGGCAGGCGCGCTCCATCGGACCGATCCGCGGCATCCCGGAGGCGCCGAGCGACAGCCCGGTCGCGATGACCGCGCCGCAGGACTTGCACCGCACGCCGAGCGCTTCCAAGGTCGTCGCCGGACACCTCTGCGCGTCGTGGGGTCAAGAAATCTTCGGTTTCCTCGTTTGGAGGACAACCGGAGGCCGAGCTCGCCGGATTTATGCCGGTCTCAGGGGAGCAGTTCCGGAAGCGCCGCGAGGGGGTCCGCGAGGTCCCAAGCAGGCCCGTCCGCGACGAGCCCCGTGACGTTGCGGTCGAACGAGGTCATGTTCGAGCGGGCCGACGACGAGTCGAACGAGGGGGCGGAGGCGGTGACCGGCAGGCAACCGATGGGGTCCGCGGGCGGGCCGGCGCTGAACGTCGACTCGCGCCCGGCGAGCGTGATGACCGAGGCCGCCACTTGGCCCGTGTAGTCGTTCGAGGTGCCCTGCCAGCGCATCTCGCCGTTCGGCGCGTACAGGGACCCTTCCGTCAGGCCCGCGGTCGCGCCGCCCGAGACCTTGATGGTGTTGACCGCCGAGCCAGTCGTGTACCCGAGGAGGTCGTCGACGAACGGCTCGATCCCGCCGTCCCCGATGTTGAACGTGATGGTCCCGGTCGCGACGAACGTGGCCGTGTTGCCACTCGCGCCCCCGTCGACGATCACGTTGCCTTCGACGAACCAGAGCCCGTCTTGGAGCTGCTTCTCCTGACCCTTGGGGGAGGGCGACACACGGATGTTCTCCTGGTGGTGGAAGTACTTCCCCGCGGTGGTCGCAGCCGCCGCCTCACAACCGATCCCGCCCGGCCACGTCGCCGGCTGGTACTCGGAGAAAACGAACGGCGTGGGGTAAGGTCGCGGCGAGACCTGCGTGACGTTGCCAAGGACCGTGTTCGAGGCATCGATGAACGCGGGACTCACGCTTCGTATGTCGCCGTTGAACGTGTTCGAGCTTCCCGCGAGCGTCATCGTGCTGTTGCTGAACAGGCACGCATTGAAGATGTGCGAATTGCCATCGACGAGCAGCGTGTCCGCTCCGGTGCCGCGAGTGGCCCAGAAGACGGAACAGAGACGCGCGAGGTCAGGGCCCGTCGGGAAGTCCGCGACGAACGTGCCATCGACGGCATCTTCGACGTCGCCGAGCAACGCGAAGGTCACTCGCCCGAAGTCCGGCGGCGCAGATCCGACGAGGAGCCCCAAGGCAAAGAGGAGCAGAACACCGGCGCGCAAGGACCTCATCAAGCGCGGCCCCTCCTCGCTACGACCTCGAATTCGACGACCTCTTCGCGCGGCGCCGTTTGGTCGCGGCCCGAAGAATCGAGTTCGCGGTACAGCCGGACCATCTCGAACACGATGATCGCAGCGCCCGGGACGACGACGAGGGCGAGGTAGCCCCCTCGGGTCTTGAGCACGTCCGCCAGGAGGCCCCAGTACGGAATCTTCCAATCGTACCTCCCAAC
>DATDQL010000344.1:0-3482 GCA_035292305.1 Thermoplasmatota archaeon | reverse complement strand
GGGGTCGAGTCCTTCCTCGCGATCTACTCGAACGACTGGGAGAAGGGAGGGACGACCGAGCCGAGCCAGATCGACACCGAGACGCTGTTCACGATGAAGCAGCGCTGGATCACGCAGTACAGCGGTCGGCTACGGTTCGCGCGGCTGCAGGAAGCCCGACGACGGATCCGGTCGTACCTATAGCTCGATGCTCTCGCGACACCGCCGACGTCGTTGAGCCGACGGTGAGGACGGGCGAGGCGTTCCTCGCCTCCGTGCGCGCGCGACGCGTCGTGCCCCGCCTCGCTCGGATTCGACATCGGTCGTCGCCGCCGCGCGCCTCGCCGCTGCCTTGGAGCCGCGCGTCCTGCCGCGGCCGTTCGAGCGGCGCGTCGTGCCGCGGCGTTCGGATCGCGCGTCCTGCCACGGCCTCCGCGCGTCGTGCCGCCGCCGCTCGAGCGGCGCGTCGTGCCGCGGCGTTCGGATCGCGCGTCCTGCTGCCGCTGCCTTCGCGTGGCGCGTCCTGCTCTGCCGCGCGCCCGGGTACGATCCGCCGTGGATGCGGGCGCGGGGCGTGGCGGGGACGGCGCGGGCGGCTCGTCCCCGGAAGTGACCCACCTCCGGACAACCTCCATGGCCTCAGCAGGACAGCCCTCCGTGTGCTCGACGGAGAGCTCGTGCTGCTCGCCGAGATGCTGCGCGAGGCCGAGCGTGTGGTGGACCGGCAGGTCGAGTCCTTGAGGGCCCTCGACGCGAAGACGGAGCAGGTGCTCGGGATGGGCGTCGCGCTGGTCGGGGCCGAGGTGGCCGGCGCAGGGTACCTGCAAGGCGCCGGGGACGGGTGGAGTGTCGGGGACTCGTTCCTGATCGGGGCGATCGCGCTGGCGTTCGCGGGGCTCGCGGTGCTGCTGGACGTGTACGTCGGGGTCCGGCGGAGCAGTGTCTGGTTGATGGGACCGGACGTCGCGTGGCTGTCTCGCGAGGCGAACGACCCTCGATGGAGGTCCGTCGAGCACTACGTCCACGTCATCGCCGCGCTCGAACGGAGCCATCGGGCGAACGGTCGGACCCTGGAGAGGCAGAGCTTCCTTCGTCGCACGGCCGTGGTGCTTCTCCTCGTCTCGGCCTTTCTCGCCGCCGGAGGTGCATTTTATCTACTCGCCTGACCCATCGTCGGCCGTGTCGGGATCGACCCCGCTGAAGCGCGTCGAACGCCTCGAGGACGTTCCGCTCGCCGTGCTCCCGAGTGACCTGCGCGGGCCGGAGCCGACGGGTCGGGTTCGCGACTCCGGCTCGCCCGCTGCGTCGTGTCTCGCTTGCGGCGCGTCGGCCGCGTCGGACGCTCTCTTCTGCTCGAAGTGCGGCAAGTCGTTGCGGGCATGACGAGATGGAAGGGCGCGCGGCGGCAGCGTCTCCGAAGCGGATTCCAGACGTACCACGGCTCGAACGCCGCGATGCTGGAAGCGTCGAGCCGTTCGCAACGCGCTGGCCTCCTCCTTGACTTCGCGTCCTCCACCTTCGCGATCGGAGGTGTGGTTTATCTTCTCAGATGACCCATGGAACTCCATGCCCGACAAGAAGCGGCCGAAGCGGGTCGAGCAGATCGAGGACGTACCGGCCGCGACCGGCTCCTACCATCGATTTCCTCCGCGGCGGCGATGACCGCGCCAGAGCCGCTCTTTGAGCGTGTCGAGAAGCTCGAGGACGTCCCACGGGCCGAGCTTCCGAGCATGCGGTTGCCCGCGCGCAAGCCAGCCCGGAAGGACTGATCGAGCTCCGAGCAGGACCTCGGCGGTCCGCCCCGTCACCCGTACACGCTTTTCCGATGCCCCCCGGCGAGCACCTCGATGCGCCGCTCGCGCAGCTTCACGTCCGCGATCACTCGGTACTCGCCGACTCGGAGTCGCCATGCCGAGACGCCGGCGAGGCGCGCGAAGTGGCGCAACGGATCCGCGGAGGCGGCAACGACCTTCCGGACGATTCGGAGCTGGACGTCCGGCGGGAGCGCGGCGAGGTGTCGCTTCGCGCGGGCCGTCCAGAGCGTGTCGAAGCTCACAGGCCGAGCTCACGGAGGAGCTGCTCGGTCGAGAGCAGTTCGCCCTTCGCGGCGTCGCGGCGGCCGGCGGCGATCTCGCGCTTGAAGGCCGAAGAGACCGGCCGCTCGTCCTCCTCGAGAAGATCGAGCGCCTTCGCGATGACCGCTTCGTACGTCTCGCGGGGGGACGACTTGTGCCGGAGGAGGCGCTTCCGAAGGCGCGCGGAGACCTGGATCGTCGTGGGCATGGACCATAGTGGACTGTAGCGGACCATGGCTTAACGGTTGTCCCGAGGTCGGCAGCGGCCCGGATCCGTCCCTGTGGCCCTGCCGGCAGCCGCCAACCGGCCTTGTCGCGCGCCAACCCGGCGCGGGCCAGCGTCATGACCGGGGCCCGGGTTCGGGCACCCATGGCCTCCCGCCGCCTCGTCGCATGCCTCGTCCTCGTCGCCCTTGCCGTCCCGTCCGCGTCCGCGACGGGGTGGCTCGTGAACGTGAACGGTTCCGGGGTCGGGATCAACCCGCTCGGGGGCCGCGGGGACTTCGTGGACCTCGGTGTCGCGAGCAAGGAGTGCTCGGACGAAGACGACGTCGTGGACGTGGGAGTCGGGAACCTCGAGGGCGACTCGTCGCTGTGCGGCGGGGGCCCCTGCACGCAGCAGGAAGGGACGTTCTTCAACCCCGCGATCGACGCGCTCTACAAGTCGCAGCTCGCGGGCGTCGGCGTGGTCTTCCGCCCCGGCGCGGGCGACTGCTCGGACGACGGGGACGTCGCCGACGTCGGCATCCGCAACGGCGAGGGCCGGTTCGGCTCGTGCCCGGGACAGAACGGCGTGCACGGGGACGCGCGCGACGGCGCGGACGTCGGCGTCGCGAACCGGGAGGACTGCGACGACGCGGACGGCGCCGACGTGGGCGCGGCGAACTGCGAGCAGTCGGACCGGTTCGACGTGTACGACGTCGGTGTCCTGAACCACGAGAGGGTCGAGGACTACGGTGACGTGCTCGATGTCTCGGTGCTCTCCGAAGAGTCCGTCGACGGGCCGGACGGGAACGGCATCGGCCTCGCCGCGACGCCGCCCCCGATCTGCTGAGCCTTCGCGACGGCCGCTTCGCGCCCGTAGGCTCTCGCGGCCGCCGTTGCGCACTCCCGCGCAGCAACGCTTATCGGCCGCGGGTCCCGCTCCGCCCGGGGCACGATCATGAGGGCGGCATCGTCGCGGCGCATTTCGGTCGCCCTCCCCGTCGTCGTCGTCGCGGCGCTCGCGGGCTGCGCGGCACCGCTCTCTCCGGCGTCCGTCGCGGAGGTCGCGGACGCGCCCTCGGACTGCCTCTCTTCCGTCGGCCCCCTCGACCTGCAGCGCGCCACGATCGCCGACCTCCAGGCGGCGCTCGCGTCGGGCGCCGTCACGTCCGTCGCGCTCGTGGACGCGTATCTCGCGCGCATCGCCGCGTTCGACGCGGGTGG
>DATDQL010000343.1:0-2122 GCA_035292305.1 Thermoplasmatota archaeon | reverse complement strand
GCCGAGCGACGCACGCACCAAAGGTGACCGCCGTCCCAAAGGGTTATACCCGGTCGCCCCGCTTCCCGGCCAGCCCAGGTGCCTGCATGGCGGTCGGCTTCGTCCTCATCAGTGCGGCTCCCTCGATGGAGCACGAGGTCTACAATGCGCTCCTCAAGGTGCCGGAGATCGTCGAATTGCACCCACTCTTCGGCGAGTACGACCTCATCGCGAAGATCGAGGGCAGCGACTTCGACACCCTCGGGCACATCATCGTGAACAAGATCCGCACGATCGAGGGCGTCATGGACACGAAGACGCTCACGGGCACGCGTTTCTAGACGCGAAGGCACGAAGGGAACGAAGCGCACGGAGGGCCGGTCAACGTGGCGTACCTGCAAGTCTTCGAGAGCATCCTGCTCGTCGCGTTCGGCGCGTTCACGCTCCTCGCGGGCTCGTTCACCGCGTACTTCGGCGCCGGCCGAAGCCGGAAGATCGGCCTCGGGCTTCTCATCGTCGGCCTGCTCGCGATCCTGCTCTTCGCGAGCTTCACGTTCGGGCTCGCGCCAGGCCTCGCGTGGGTGACGTGGCCCCGCCAGGAGATCCTGTACGGCCTCATGGGCGTCGTCGGCGCCACGATCGGCGGCATCCTCGCGCTCACGCTGTTCATCTTCGCCATCATGCGCGCGTGAAGGGCCGCGAAGGGCGGACGTTCAAGAGCGAGGACCGTATCCGAGGGCCGTGATCCCCCCGGCGGTCGCGCGCGAGCTCCTCGAACGCATCCTCGCGGGCGAAGCCCGGACGAAGGCCGACCTGCAGCGTCTCAAGCTCGAAGCCTGCCGCCGCCACCGCTTCGGCAAGATCCCGTCCGATCCCGACCTCCTCGCCTTCGCTCGCCCGGAGGAGCGAGCCCGCCTCGTCCCCTTCCTGCGCATCAAGCCGACGCGCAGCCTCAGCGGCGTCGCGATCGTCACCGTCCAGTCCTCCCCGATCTTCTGCCCGCACGGCACGTGCACGTTCTGCCCCGGCGGTCCAACCCGCGGCACCGCGCAGAGCTACACCGGCCACGAGCCCGCGGCGCTGCGCGCCGCGCAGCACGGCTTCGACGCGCGCGGCCAGGTCGAGAACCGCCTCCACGCGCTCCACGCGACCGGCCACCCCGTGGACAAGGTCGACGCGATCATCCAGGGAGGGACGTTCCCCGCGCGCGACGAGGCGTACCAGGTCGCGTTCGTGGCCGGGATGCTCGAGGCGATGAACGACTTCTCGCCCGACGACGACGTCGGGCGCCGGGACCGGGCGCTGGGACGGGGGGCCGGGAACGGGAACGGGAGCGGGGGCGAGGACGGGAGCGGGAGCGGGACCGGGGGCGGCCTCGACGCCTGGGCCCGCCTCCGGGCGGCACAGGACGCGAACGAGGTCGCGGCCGCGCGCATGATCGGGCTCACGATCGAGACGAAGCCCGACTGGGCGCTGCCCCGGCACTGCGACCTCATGCTCGACCTCGGGGCGACGCGCGTCGAGATCGGCGCGCAGACGCTCTTCGACGACGTCCTCGCGGCGACGAACCGGGGCCACACGGTCGCGGACACCGTCGCCTCGTTCCGCGCCGCGAAGGACGCGGGCCTGAAACTGTGCGCGCACGTGATGCCCGGCCTGCCTGGCTCCGACGCGGCGCGCGACCTCGCGACGTTCCGCGGCCTCTTCGAGGACCCGGCCTTCCGCCCGGACATGCTGAAGGTCTACCCGACGCTCGTCGTGCCCGGCACGGCGCTCCACCGCGCGTGGCAGCGAGGCGAGTTCCGCCCCCTCGGGGACGCCGAGGCGGCCGAGATCGTCGCTGAGGCGAAGGCGCTCGTGCCGCCGTGGTGCCGCATCCAGCGCGTCGACCGCGACATCCCGACGCCCCAGATCGCCGCCGGAGTGAAGCGCACGAACCTCCGGGAGCTCGCCACGGAGGCGCTCGCGCGGCGCGGCGGCCGGTGCCGGTGCCTTCGGTGCCGCGAAGCAGGGCACGCCGCGCGTCGCGAGGGCTGGAGCGCGGGCGACGGCGCCTGGGAGGCGACGGCGACGCGGTACGAGGCGTCCGGGGGCGAGGAGTGGTTCCTCGCCCGGGAGGACCGCGCGCGGGACGCGGTCGCCG
>DATDQL010000342.1:0-2015 GCA_035292305.1 Thermoplasmatota archaeon | reverse complement strand
GACCGGTGGACGCCTCACGGTCGAAGCGGGCCCGACGGCCGCGCTCTACTCCGCCGCGACCGAGGTCGCGACCGCGTCCGGATCGCTCGCGGCGAGCACGGACTCCCTCCGCTTCCCGCAGCAGACGTTCCGCGATTCGCTCGGGGCCCTCGAGGTGCGGCAGGGCGAGGGCACGTGGGTCGACCTCCGCGGCCTCCTGTCCGCATCGCGCGCCGACGGGGGAAACGTCGCGCTCGCGTTCCGCTTCCAGTCGCTTGCCGGCGCGCCCCAGGTTGTCGCCGCGAACGGGCGCGTCGATGCGCTCGGCGCGCTGCGCGCCGTCGACGACGCCGTCGCCCCCGACGCCGCGTACGCGCGGCTCGTCGTCACGGACATCCCCGCGGACGCGTGGCGCGCCGCCTCGACGCGGACGCTCGAGGCCGCGGCCCTCGTCGGCGACACACGCGTGGACTGCGCGACGACGACGCTCGACTGGTGCCTCGACGCTGCGACGAACGACGCGTCGACGCTCGATCTTTGGATCCTCGACCCGGCGGCCGGCTGGACCGCGTCGGTCGCGACGTTCGACGTGGAGGTGCGCACGTGACCGAGCCCGAGCAGCAGACGAGGGGGAACGCGAAACCGAAGGGCCTCCTCACGCGGATGCGCGACGCGTTCCGCGCGACGTCGGCCGTCCCGGAGGCGGCGCCTCTCGTCGAGGTCGTCGCGCCGACCCCCGCGATCCCGGACGGCCTCGTCGAGGTCGAGTCGCGCGCGCTCGTCGCCCCGTACTGCAGGATGCGCATCCTCCGCGACCCGATGCTCCACGAGCACCGCTACGAGGTCCTCGAGCCTCCGCTCGACGCGCGCGAGGCCGCGGCCGTCGTCTTCGTCCGCGAGGCGTTCTTGCGCACGGTCGACGTCGACCTCGACGGACCGAGCGCCCGCGCGCCGCTGCGGACCGCCCTGGACCGGACCCTTCGCGACTACGCCGTCGACCTCGGTCCCGTGTCCCGCGCCCGAGTCCTCTACCGCTTGGAACGCGACTTCCTCGGCCACGGCCCGATCGAGGCGTTCCTGCACGACCCCGACATCGAGGACATCAGCTGCGACGGGCCTGGTATCCCCGTCTACGTCTACCACCGCCGCCACGAGAGCGTCCGCACGAACGTCGCGTTCGCGACCGCGCAGGAGCTCGACACGTTCGTCATGGAGCTCATCCAGCGCTGCGGGAAGCAGATCAGCGTGACCGAGCCGCTCGCCGAGGCCGCGCTCCCGGACGGCAGCCGCGTGCAGGCGTCGCTCTCGAGCGAGATCACGACCCGGGGGAGCACGTTCACGATCCGCAAGTTCCGCGACGACCCGCTCACTCCCGTCGACCTCCTCGACAACGGGACCGCGAGCGCGTCGATGCTCGCCTACCTTTGGCTCGCGGTCGAGACCGGCGCGAGCGGCATCGTGTGCGGAGGCACCGCGAGCGGGAAGACGACGAGCCTCAACGCGTTCTCCCTGTTCATCCCGCCGCAGACGAAGATCGTGAGCATCGAGGATACGCGCGAGATCAACCTCCCGCACGAGAACTGGATCCCCGGCCTCACACGAGGCGGCGCCAGCCCCGAGAAGCAGCGCGGCGAGGTCGACATGTTCGACCTCTTGCGCGCGGCGCTGCGCCAACGTCCCGAGTTCATCCTCGTCGGCGAGATCCGCGGGAGAGAGGCGTACGTCCTCTTCCAGGCGATGGCGACCGGGCACACCGTGTACAGCACGATGCACGCGGACAGCGCGAGCTCCGCCGTGTACCGCCTCGAGTCGCGCCCGATCGAGCTGCCACGCGTCCTCCTCGGCGCGCTCGATTTCCTCGCCATCCAGGCGCAGGTCCGCGTCGCCGGGCGTCGCGTGCGCCGCATCACCGAGATCGTCGAGATCACGGGCATCGACACGCGCACGGGCGAGATCATCACGAACACGGTGTACCGGTGGGACCCCGGCACGGACACCTTCGTCGACGCGCGGCAGAGCCACGTCCTCGAGAAGGC
>DATDQL010000341.1:0-5109 GCA_035292305.1 Thermoplasmatota archaeon | reverse complement strand
GGGCCGTCCACGTCGCGTTCGCGAACGTCAAGGGCCCGCCCGCCTCTCCCCATGCGTAGCTCGAGGCGGTCGAGAGACGATCGCCCTCGTGGTAGCTCGCCGTCGTGATCGTCCACGCGTCCTCGCTCGCGCTCGGCGCGGCCGCCACGCAGCCGCCGGCCACGAGCGCGGCCATGACGAGCAGGCTCCAGGTCTTCATGGTCGACTCACCCGGCACGGGCTCGACGCCCCGAGCCGATTCCTCTTCGACCCGCGCGGCTAGCAAAGGCCTCCGCAACAAGAGCCGCACGGGGGACGCAGCCGACCGGGAGCGCGTCACCGGGAGGCGACCTGGACCGGTCCAGGCGCCGACAGCAGCCCCTCCCGTTCCAACCGCCTTTTCGCCCGGTACACGCTGGGCGCGCTCATGCCGAGGCGCCGCGCCGCCGCGCGCAGCGTCAGCGGAGGCTGGCCGGCGAACAGGTCGTAGACCTCGCGCAAGGAACCGGGCCGCAGCGACGCGAGCCGTCGCGCGTCGGGCGCGGCCACCGGCGTTGCGCTAGTCGTTCCCTCCGACAAGCACATGCGACCCCCAGGCGACTCGGCTTGCATGCGGCTGCAACGCGCGGCGGCGATCGGTGCCCTCGTCCTGGGCCTGGGGGGCATCGCCGCCTCGGCGCGCAAGCTCGACGGAATGCTGCCCGAGGCGCCGGGGTTCGCGACCGGCGATCTCCTGTCGTTCCTCGCCGCGCTCATGTTCGTCGCCGCGCGCGTGGCGGCGGGGCGCGGGGCTCGTGCGGAACCCTTTTAACGAGGTCCGGGTTTGCCCGCCGCGGAGCGCGCTCGGATGGAGCACGGCCACGAAGAAGAGATCCACATCAGCGTCTGGCCTGTCGTGGTCGGCGCGGCTGCCTTCCTCCTCTACCTCGGCCTCGGGTGGCCGTTCGAGGGGTCCCGCCCCGTCGTCCTCGGCCTCGGCCTCGTCGCGGTCGTCGTCGCGGTCGCGGGCTGGATGCGCGAGGACTTCCGGCTCTTCCCGCGGTACTTCTACCCGCCCGGTTACACGCGCGGCGAGGGCGCGCACGTCGGGTTCTGGGGAACGGTGTACTTCCTGTGCACCGAGTTCATGCTCTTCGGGGCGCTCTTCGCGGGTTACTTCGCGTTCCGCGGCCGCGCGGGCGCGGAGGTCTGGGAGACCTACCAGCCCGAGTTCCCGATGGGGCTCATCACGATCAACACCGTGATCCTCATCACGTCCGGCTTCACGATGCACTGGGCGCAGAACCGCATCGCGGAGAACCAGCGCAGGAAGTTCCTCTGGGGCTGCGTCGCGACGCTCGTCCTCGGCGGCATCTTCCTCGCGCTCCAGGTCAACGAGTACATCTCGCTCATCGACGAGGGCTTCGTCCTCGGCAAGAACGCGCTCGCGACCTCGTTCTTCATGATCACCGGGACGCACGGGTTCCACGTCTTCGTGGGCCTCGTCGCGATCTCGGTCATGCTCATCCGCGGCGCGATGGGCAACTTCGACAAGGAGCACCACGTCGCGGTCGAGGGCGTCACGCTCTACTGGCACTTCGTCGACGCGGTGTGGGTGTTCGTCTACGTCGTGCTCTACCTGAGGTGGCTTTGATGACGTACGGGCATGGGTCGGGGCAGGGGCACGGAACGCCTCCGGTCTGGAAGCAGTGGCTCTTCACCGTCGACCACCGCAAGATCGGCATCATGTACCTCGTCACCGCCTACTTCTTCTTCCTCGTCGGCGGCATCGAGGCGCTCCTCGTCCGCACGGAGCTCGCGGGCCCCGGGCAGACGATCGTCGAGGCCCAGACGTACAACATGCTCTTCTCGCTCCACGGGACGACGATGGTCTTCCTGTGGATCATCCCCGTGATGGCGGGCTTCGGGAACTACTTCATCCCGCTCATGGTCGGCGCGCGCGACATGTCGTTCCCGCGCCTCAACGCGATGTCGTACTGGATGTACGTGGCCGCAGGGTGCCTCATCTACATCGGGTTCCTCTGGGGCGACATCGCCGCGGTCGGATGGACCGCGTACCCGCCGCTCTCGGCCTCCCCGTCCGGGAGCGTGTGCCTGGCGGACGACTGCTCGACGTACGCGACGCGCGGCGTGGACCTGTGGATCCTCGGCGTGCAACTCGTGGGCGCCTCCTCGATGCTCGGCGGGATCAATTTCGTCGTCACCGTTTTCAAGGAGCGGTCGCCGGACATCAACTGGAACAACATGCCGTTGTTCATCTGGGCGCAGATCACGACGAGCTTCCTCGTCATCTTCGCGACGCCGGTCATCGGCACGGCGCTCATCATGCTGTTCTTCGACCGGAACTACGGCACGCACTTCTTCGTCGGTGCGGGGTCCGACCCCGTGCTCTTCCAGCACCTGTTCTGGTTCTACTCGCACCCTGCGGTGTACGTGATGATCCTGCCCGCGATGGGCATCATCTCCGAGGTCCTCCCCCGCATGGTGCGGCGGCCGATCTTCGGCTACCACGCGATCGCGTACTCGTCGGCCGCGATCGGCTTCCTCGGCTTCATGGTCTGGGCCCACCACATGTTCACGACGGGCATCGATCCGCGCGTCCGCATGGGATTCATGCTGATGACGATGATCATCGCCGTCCCCTCCGGCGTGAAGATCTTCAATTGGCTCGCGACCATCTGGGGCGGCGAGGTCCGTTTCACGGCGCCGATGCTGTGGGTCCTCGGCTTCATCTCGATGTTCACGATCGGCGGCATCGACGGCGTCTACCAGGCCGCGATCCCGGTCGACTACAACCTGCACGACACGTACTGGGTCGTCTCGCATCTCCACTACGTCGTGTTCGGCGGATCGGTGCTCGGCGTGTACGCGGGCATCTACTACTGGTGGCCGCGCATGACCGGGCGCATGTATCACAAGGGCCTCGCCGTGTGGCACTTCTGGCTCACGATGATCGGTCTGAACATCGTCTTCATGACGATGCACTTCCTCGGCCTCGCCGGGATGCCGCGGCGTGTGTACGACTACGTCGACACGTACACGGCGATGAACCTGTTCGCGACGATCGGCGCCTTCATCCTCGGCCTCGGGCAGATCCCGTTCCTCGTCAACGTGTTCTACTCGTTGAAGAACGGCCCGCGTGTCGCGGGAGACCCGTGGGGCGGCCAGCCCGGCATCGAGTGGCGCAGCTACCGCCCTGAGCCGGGTGCGGTCGCCGTGAACGCGGAGGCGCCCGAGGCGTGGCCGAAGCACGCTCCCGCGGCCGACGGCGGCGCCGCGCGCACGCCGACGACCTCAGAAACGTTCAGCGGCGGGAAGTGAGGGCGTGGCCGAGCGCAGCGGCCGTGCGACGGCCCTCGACGCGTCCGCGGGCCGCGTCGGGGCGCCGCTTCGCGCCGAGTCCCCGCGGGGACGGCGTCGTCTCGCGCGCTCGCGCGCGAGACTCACCGCGTCCCGAGGAGCGCGGTGTGGCACGAGCGAAGCGGCTCGCGAGCACGCGCGGTCCGGCGAGGTCTCGCCCGCGCACGGGCGAGACTCACCGCGTCCGGAGACGCGGTGTGGGACGAGCGAGGACGGTATCTGATGGTCGCGGTCATCGGAGCGGGAAGTTGGGGCACGACGCTCGCAGCCGTCGCAGCCGGGAAGGGCGAGAAGGTGCGCCTGTGGGCGCGCAACCCGAACGTCGTCTCCTACATGCAGGCCGAGGGCCACAACCCGCGTTACGTCCCCGACCTGAACTTCCCGGACTCGCTCAAGCCCACCGCGGACCTCAAGGAAGGGCTCGCGGGAGAGGACGTCGTCATCCACGCCGTCCCCTCGCACGCCACGCGCGAGACCGCGCGCCTCTACGCGAAGCACCTCGCCCCCGAGGCGACGATCGTGAGCGCCACGAAGGGTCTCGAGACGCCGAGCCACAAGCGCATGAGCCAGGTGATCGCGGAGGAGACGGGCCACCCGGTCGCGGCGCTCACGGGTCCGAACCACGCCGAGGAGGTCTCGGTCGGGCAGCCGACCGCGGCGGTGCTCGCCCACCCCGAAGTGTACGAGGCGACGAGCCTGGCCGATCTCCTCACGACGCCCACGTTCAAGGTCTATCCGCGCCGCGACCTCGTTGGCGTCGAGCTCTGCGGCGCGTACAAGAACGTAGCCGCGCTCGCCGCCGGGATGGCCGACGGGCTCGGGTGGGGCGACAACTGCGTCGCGTGCATCGTCACGCTCGGCGTCGACGAGATGGTCGACGTCGTGCGCGCGATGGGCGGCGACCCTCGCACCCCGCACGGGCTCGCCGGCGTCGGCGACCTCGTGGCCACCGCGACGTCCAAGCACAGCCGCAACCGGTTCTACGGCCGGGAGCTCGCGCGCGGCGTGCCCACGGACCTCATCAAACGCAAGATGCACGGCATGGTCGCCGAAGGCGTGCACGCGACGAAGGCGTTCTATCAATACGCGGAGGACGCCGACCTCGCGCTCCCGCTCACGCGCGTCGTGCACAGCGTCGTGTACCACGGCGTATCCGTGATGGACGGCGTCAAGGACCTGCTGAGCAGGGTCTGAGGCGCGCGGTCGCTCGGTTGATACCGTCGCGCGGAGTGCGCGGCGCGATGCGGGTCCTCGCCATCGCCCTCGCGCTCGCTGCCTGCGGCGCCGCCACCGCCGTCGACCTCGGCCTGCGACCCTGCGAGCCGCGCGCGCCGACGCATGAATACTGGGGCGCTTGGGGCACCGGTGACGAGTCCGCGCCGTTGGTGAAGCTCGGCGCTTACGCGGACGCCGCGTGGCCGACCGACTGCACGCCGGATGATGGAGACCGGATCACGCTCGGCGACGGCCACTACGAGCAGGCCTACGGCGGCGCGTGGCTCGAGGCATCGCACCACGGCCCTACGGTCCGCGTGGTCGACGACGTGCTCCCTCACGTCCGCTTCGCCGTCGCGTCCAACACGCAGCCGGAGCTCGCCGTCTACGGCTGCGTGCAGATGTTCCTCGACGTCGGCACCACGACGTGCCCCGCAGGCGTCGACGGCGCATGGTACGTGCTCGTGCTGTGCGACGGTGCCTGCCCGCTCCACGGGCTCGTGGCCGCGCCGAAGTAGGCGGGTCAGGTCGCGGAGTCGCAAAACGTCCAGAACG
>DATDQL010000340.1:0-12407 GCA_035292305.1 Thermoplasmatota archaeon | reverse complement strand
GTTGAGATGGGAGCGGCAGGATTCAGGAACGCACGGCCGGATCCGTCTCGCTCGGGCAACGTTCGAGCGCGACTCACCGCGGCCAAGGCCGCGGTGTGGTGCACACCCCGGGCAGGGGCCTGCGGACCCTGGGATCGGTGCGGAAGTTCAATGGGAGCGGCAGGATTCGAACCTGCGGCATCGACCTTGTAAGGGTCGCGTCCTAACCGCTGAACGACGCTCCCGTTGCGCCGGTGGAGGCGCCCCATGCTCATGAGCGTTCGGCTCCGGTCTTGGCGAGCCGCGCGAGCGGAGCGAGCGCGAGTCGTTTTCCGGGCGCGCTTTTGCAAGCGGCCGCAGCCGCTTGCAAAAGGGTGCATTCGAACCTGCGGCATCGACCTTGTAAGGGGGGCGTCCTCTCGCCGCACCGGGGTGCGGCGAGACACGCCGCGGCCCGCAGGCCGCGGCTGTGTGACCGCTGAACGACGCTCCCGATCCTGACGTCGAATGCGTCCACCCCTTGTGAGGGCGGCGTCCTCTCGCTGCACGGGAGTGCGGCGAGACACGCCGCGGCCCGGAGGCCGCGGCTGTATGACCGCTGCACGACGCTCCCGACGGCGGGTGGAGGCGCGCCGTCCTCATGAGCGTTGGGCTCCGCGCGGCGGGGCGTCGGGTCGAAGGCCCGATCGAGAAGGTACGTTCCGCTCGATCCGCTCGTTGTGAGACTTTTGGATGCCTTCGAAGACTTCGAAGGCAGCGAACGGTGACATTTCGGGCAATCCGCTCGTCCCGCTCGGTTCACGACGCGACGAAGATGGCAGGCCTTCTCGGCATCGCCGCGCGCGCCTTGCCTTCGGCGCCCTGCGGCAGCGTCGTCGGCGAATCGGCCTCGTGCACCGTGACCGGCGCGCCGATCTCCGCGGCGAGGAACGCGGCGGCCTCGCGCAGGACCGCCGCTTCGTCGAACGCGGCCGCGCGGTAGGCTGTGTCCTCGGCGCCGAGGTTCGCGAGGGCCTTGATGAGGTCCTGCGCGGCCTTCGGGGCGTCCTTCGCGTGTTGTTTGAGTGCCGGGTCTGCCATGGCGGCGGCCATCAACACGGGCATCTTGAGCTCGCCGCGGCGCGCGAGGTCCATCGCGGCGTCGTGGAGGCGGCGCTTCCACGACGGCGCGATGACGAGCGCGACCTCCTTCGGCTGCGCCTTCACGATCTTGAGGATCTCCTTCGCGTCGTCGAGGGTGTCGCGAACGAACCGTTCGGCGGCCTCCGCGTCGGGAGCGAGCGCGGAGGGCTCCGGGTCGGGCCACGGGGCGTCGATCGCGATGCCCTTCTTCCCGAGGCGCTCGTGCGCTTCCTCTGCGACGTGGGGGACGAACGGGGTGAGGATGCGTACCTGGGCATCCGTCGTTTCGCGCCAGAGGTCCTCGTGCGGGCTCCCGCCGGAGCGGCGGACGTACCAGGAGAACTCGCGCGGGATGTCGAACCAGGCGATCTTGAGGGCGGAGCGGAACTCGGCAGCGTCCATCGCGGACTTCGCGGCGGCGAGGAGACGGTGCAGCGTCGAGCGCCATGCGGCATCGACGCCGAGTCGGTCGCGGCGCAGACGTGGTGGGGAGGCGATGCTCTCGAGCCACGCCTCGATGCGGCGGTCCGCGGCCTCCGCGAACTCGCGCTCGAAGTTCGCGTCGTCGAGCCCTTCGCCCGCGTTCGCGAGCGCGAGGCGCGTCGCGCTCGCGCCCCAGCGATCGATGGCCTCGCGGAGCGTGAGGAAGTTGCCCTTGCTCTTCGCCATCTTCTCGCCGTCGACCGTGACCCAGCCGTTGACGCCGATGCCGCGGGGCCAGCGCGAGGGGTCGTCCCTCCAGATGGCGACGTGGTTGAAGACGAAGAACGTCAAGTGGTTCTGGAGCAGGTCCTTCCCTGAATTGCGGAAGTCGACCGGGTACCAGTACTGGAACTGGCGGCGCGCTTCGTGGACGAGGGCCGGCGTCACGGAGCCGCGCGTGGCGGCCTCCGCGGAGCCCTCGCCGAGGAGCACATGGTCGAAGAACGCGTCGGTGAGATCACGGGGATCGACGGTGCTGCGGCCTCCTGGCGGCGCTCGCGCATCGCCGTACGCGTGCGCGATCTCGGCGTCGCTCGGCCGCGACGTCACCCACGAGGGCTCGACGAGGTGCGCGATCGTGTAGTAGGACATGTAGATCGTCGAGTCGCTGAGGCTCTCGATGAGCCAGCGCTCGTCCCACGGGATGCGCGTGCCGATGCCGCTCTCGCGCGCGCACGCCCAATCCCGCAGCCAGTCGACGACGTGGTGGAACTGTTTCCGTGCGATCGGCGGGAGGATGTCCATCCTGTCGATCGCCTCGTGGGTGCGCGCCTTCCAAGAGGGGTCGCCGTACCGCATGAACCACTGATCGCTCACGATCTTCACGACGGCCGGCGTGAGGCAGCGGCAGACGACCGGCCCCGTCGGCTCGTAGAGGAGCGCCGCGTGGCCCTCGGCGAGAAGCTTCTGCTTGATCTCCTCCTTCGCGACCTCGACAGGCTTTCCTGCGAACTGCTTCGCGGTCGCGGCCATGACGCCGTCGTAGAAGCCGGCCTTGTAGACCTCCTCTTTCGCGGCGTCGAGCCTCGCGCGGTCCTTCTGGGACTCGATGCCCATGCGCTCGACGATCTCGACCGCGGGCAATGGGCCCCATCCCTTCGTGACGATGATGGGGATGGGCTCGATCGCGCGCACCTTCACCGGGTCGAGGCCGAGTTCGCGCATGCGTCCCTCGTCCCGCTGCAGGTCGCGGAGCGCGGCCCAGTCGTCGGGCGCGTCGCTCGGGACGCTCGTCACGACACCGGTCCCTTTCGCGGGGTCGATGAAGTCGGCGGGGAGGACGGGGATCGCGGCCTCGCGCGCGGGCGCCCAGACTCGGCTCCCGACGAGGTCGCGGCCCGGGATGCCGCCGAGGCGCTCGACGTCGCCGAACTGCAACTTGAGCTTCTCGACGCACTCGCGGCTGACGATCCAGTTCTCCTTCCCCACGCGCACCCAGCTGTACGTGAGGCGCGGGTCGATCCAGACGTTCGTCTGTCCGTACATCGTCTCGGGTCGGAGCGTCGCGGCCACGAGCAGCATCCCCGGGAGGTCGCCGCCGTCCTGCCCCGCCATGTTGAGGCGGAACTTGACGAGCGTGAACTCCTGCGGCGTCTCGCCTTCTCCCTCGGCGCGATCGTGGTCGGCGACGGGCGCTTGGTCCTTAGGGCACCAGATGACGGGGTGCCGCCCCTTCTCGACAAGGCCTTGGGCGCGCAGGCGCCGGAACTGCCAGCGGATGAACGCGTCGTACGCGGGATCGAGCTCGGACGTGTGGAACTCGCGCGTCCAATCGACCATGAGCCCGTAGCGCTCGATGTCCTCGCGCCACTGCTTCGGGAAGTGCCGGACCCAGTGCACCGGGTCCGCGAACTTCGGCAGGTCCGCGTCCGGGACCCCCATGTCGCGGAGGATCTGCAGCTGCTTCGGTTCCCCCTCGCGCACGCGGTTCGCGGCCGCGACGATGGGCGTGCCCGTGACGTGGTACGCGAACGGGAAGAGCACGTTCTTCCCACGCATCCTTTGATAGCGCGCCATGAGGTCGTTGCGCAGCGTCGTGTACGCGTGGCCGAGGTGGGCTTGACCGTTCATGTAACCGTACGGGAAGGTCGTGAAGAACTTCTCGCGCGCCGGATCGAGGATCGGCGAGTGCGCGCCGGCCTCGCGCCAGCGCGCGCGCCACTTCTCCTCGACCGCCGTGAGACGGGTCATCGGGCGGCCAAGGCCACGGAGGTATTTCAGGGATGCTCCGCGCGTGAGCGATGCAAGGGTCCCTCAAGGGACGCGCGGATCGCACCTGTCGCTTCCCGCCAGGGTCTTGCATGATGACGAGGCTGCGGGCGCGGGTCATCTGGGGTGTCCCATTGAGAGACGAACCGATTTCCATCAGCCAGGCTCATGTCAGCTCGAACGCCCGTCGTGCGGTCCTCGCCGCGGCGCTCCTCATCGCGCCGTCGCTCGCGCTCCTCGCGGGAGGAGCCGGCGCGCTCGGTCCCTCGCCCGGGGTCGTGGGGTACGGGCAGGCGACCGATCGCATCGATCTTGCGAGCGTCGGCTACTCCACGCTCCTTTCGGTCCAGATCCACGGCGGGGTCACCGCCGCGGGGGTCGGTCTGCGGAACCAGGGCACGGGCGACATCTCCGTGTCGATCCCCGGGACGGCGACCGTGCTCGTCGCGTACCTCTACTGGCAGTACATGAACGAGACGTCGGCCGGGGGCGACGCGTCCCTCGACGGCAACGTCGTTTCCGGGGCCCTCACCGGCGGTGGCTCCGACGGGGAATACTGCTGGGCCGGTGGAAACGCGACGGCGTGGCGGGCCGACGTCACGAGCATCGTGACGGGATCCGGCACCTACACGGTCGAGATCCCGACGGGCGACACGTCCGGCGACGACCCGTGGCCCGACGGCGCCCTCAAGCCGCACCCCCTGGCGGAGGGCGCTTCCATCGTGGTCGTCTACGAGGACCCGACCGTCGGGCTACGCGAGATCGTCATCGTGGACGGCCTCGCGGTCATCGACGAGTTCGCTGAATCGGCCACGGCCACGATTCCGCGTCCGACGGCGCAGGCAGGCCTGGGCACGCTCACGGTGCTCGGCGCTGATGGCCAGTCGAACGCGGGAGAGACGATGGACTTCGACGGCAGCCTCCTTGCGACCGATTCCTGGGACGGATCCGACCCGAACGGGATCGGCGCCGACTACTCGAACGGGAACCTCTGGGACACGGACTCCTTCGCCGTGAACGTCCCCGGGTCGACGTCCGTCGACGTGGAGATCACGAGCGACGGCGACTGCGTCGGGCCGCAGGCTTTCATCCTAGATGCCCCGACGCTCGCCTTCGACACGTGCAGTCGCGACGAGAAGATCTGCAAGTTCGTCTCGATCCTCGATGGCGACGGCGACGGCATCCTCGAGGTCGGCGAGGTCCAGACGCTCGACTGGACGTTCACCGTGCACAACCCAGGACCGAGCGGATGGACGAACGTCGTCGTCACCGACAACTTCGGCGGCGACCTCGACATCACGGGCTCGAGCGTGAGCCAAGGATCCATCGCGTTCACGCAGAGCGGCGCGACGGAGAAGGAGAAGATGAAGTGGGACGTCGGCGCCCTCGCGTCGGGAGCGGAGGCTTGGGCGAACGTCGATGCCGTGACCGACGAGAACCCGGGCGGCAACCAGGAGTGGACGTCCTGCGGCGTGCACACGCTGAACTCCGGGGCGACGCTCAAGTACCGCGACACGAACGGGAAGCAGCAGAGCGCGAACTCCGGCAGCATCGCCGTCGAGGTCTTCACGCAGGACCTCGAAGGCGACTGCGACGGCGACGGCGCCTCCGACGGCGACGAGATCGCCGACGGCACGGATCCCTTCGATCCCGACACGGACGACGACGGCCTCCTCGACGGCGACGAGACCGCCGGAGGATGCCCGGATCCGTTCGACCCCGACTCCGACGACGACGGGTTCACCGACGGCACGGAAGCGAACGCGGGCAGCGACCCGTGCGACGACACGAGCGTCCCGACGTAGACCCGCCGGTCGAGTGACGAGGGCCCGGCGGCGCCCGGGCCCTCCCCTTCTCCCTTTCCCCTGCGACCTGAGCGGACGCCATCGGGCGCGGGCGGCGCGCGAATGGACAAAGAGATTCGCGCGCGATATTCTCGCGCATTCCCCCCTCGTCCGAGCTCGGCGACCCCGTGCCGTCGTAAACCGTCAAGCTTAACTCCGCCGCCATCGCTCGCCCGCGCATGTCGTTCGAGTTGACCATCGTCTCGAACACGCCGCTCACGCCGGTAAGCGATCCGGACACCGTCGCGATCACGTTCCTGTACCAGATCGGGTACCTGCCGAAGGGCTACGACCCGAAGACGGACGTGGACAGCGTGCGGCAGAGCGTCCCCTACAAGATGTTCATGAACTGCTTCCTGAAGCGGCCGGAGAAGGCGTGGAACATCGAAGAGCTCATCACGGTGCTCCATACGAGCCGGCCGACAGTGTACCGGCACCTGAACAAGCTGAAGTCCCTCGACCTCCTGGAGGAGGTCTCCGTGCGCGAGGAGGACGGGCAGGCGAAGAAGTGCTACCGGGTCCGGTACGGCAACCTGTCCAAGTCGTGGAACTTCGTGGAGGCGCACGTCAAGCTCGCGATGGACAACTACCGCAAGACGGTCGACCACCTCCACGAGCTCGCGCAGCGCGAGGCTAAGAAGGTGTGAGCGTTACGGGGGTCGACGACCTGTGACGACCAAGAAGAAGCACGGCGCGAAGGGCGACGACGAGGTCCCGCGGCTCACGCTCGGTTCGAAGTTCAGGATCCGCTCCCTCGGCAGCCGCGACCAGGTCATCGAGACCGTGGGCGAGTTCCGCGGCGTCACGTCGATCGGCAGCGTGGACGCGCTCGCGATCGAGGTGGAGGGGGAGAAGAAGCTCCGGATCATCCCGAGCCACATGCTGCTCGCGGTAGACGTGATCGAGCTCGCCGAGGACGAGGAAGAGAAAGAGTCGGGCGACGTCCATTACGGCTGAGCCCGGAGGGCGAGGCTGGGATGGCTCCATCGCGTCCCGAAGGACGCGGTGCGATGCGCTGCGGTTGAGCGCGACGGGGGCGAGGCCGGGAACGCCGCGGAGTCGGCAGGAGGCGCGCAACTTATCCCTCGAAGCGCCTCCTTGCGGGAGTTGCGCGCCCGCGCCATCATCTTCGACCTCTTCGGGACCCTCGTCGACGAGTCGAGCGAGCGCGACGCGCTCGAGGCTGCGTGGCGCGGAGCCCGCGACCGCTTCGAGCTCGAGGCCGCAGCCGCGGACCTCGCCGGCGCGTTCGCGGTGGCGCTCCTGGACCGCGTCGCCGCGGAGAAGGACCTGCCGAGCGAGGGACCCGTCGGGCCGTACGAGGCCGCGGCGAAGGACGCGCTCGACGACGTCCTCCGCGAGCACGGCCTCCTCGCCTCCGACGAGGACCGTGCGTGGTTCTGGATGCGGCTCCTCTCCGAAACGCGCGCCGCGGTGCGCATGTTCCCGGACGCCGCGCCCTGCCTCGCCGCGGTCGCGCCACCCGTGCGGCACGTCGGGGTCTCGTCCGGCAGGACGAGACCCAATGTGCCGATCCGGCACGTTGGAGTCCTCACGGACGCGGACCCGGGGCTTGCCGCGCTCCTCCTCGAGGCGACGGGCCTCGGCAGGCACGTGCATTCCGTCACGAGCTCGGCGGAGGCCGGCGCGTTCAAGCCCGACCCTGCGCCGTTCCTCCTCGCGCTCCAACGCGCGGACGCTGCGGCCCATGAGACGGTCATGGTCGGCGACAGTTGGGAGCGGGACATCGAGCCGGCCCTCTCCATCGGCATGCGCGGCGTGCTCCTCGACCGGCACGGGGCGCGCACGGTGGATGCTCCGGTGAAAGTGCGCAGCCTCGCCGAGATCCCCGCCCTGGTCGAGACGCGCTGATGGCCGGGCGCGAGCGCCGGCCCTCAGAACGTGGAGGGCGCGGAACCGTCGTCGTCCTCGTGCACCATACGCAGGTGCAGCCGGACCGTGTGGAAGCGCATGGTTCCCGCTCCGACGGTCCCCTACCCGTCCCTTGAGGCACGAGCCTTCACCGGCGGTGAAGACACACGGTGCCCCGACGCGGGGTATTTGAAGGGGTCACGGAAGGGAACCGACGCGCGCAACTTGCGCGATTCTCGCGCGCGCGACGCCCGCGGGCGCTTCGCGCCTCGCCCGGTCGCCGCGCGCGGCGTCACGCGCGACCGTGCTTCCACTTCGCGACGTTGCGCACGAACTCGCGGTGCAGCCGCACGTCGTCGGTGAGTTCGGGGTGGAACGCGAGCGCGAGGACGTTGCCCTCGCGCACCGCGACCGTGCGCTCCCCGAGCGTCGCGAGGGCCTCCGCGGCGCCCCACGTCCGCGTGACCGCGGGGGCGCGGATGAACACGCCGCGGAACGGCGCGTCGAGGCCCTTGACGTCGAGGTCGGCCTCGAAGCTCTCCCTCTGGCGGCCGAACGCGTTGCGGTCCACGGCCATGTCCACGAGACCCAGGAGCCGCGTGTCCGTGTCCGCGACCTGCCGGTCGCCCTCTTTCGCGACGAGGATCATGCCCGCGCACGTCGCGAGAAGGGGGAAGCGCTCCTCGGCGGCGCGGCGGCGCACCGCGTCGTGGAGGCCGGATTCGAGGAGCAGGCGCGAGATGGTCGTGGACTCGCCGCCCGGCATCGCGAGGCCATCGACGGCGGCGAGCTCGTCCGGCCTGCGGACGCCCACGACCTCGCCCGGGAGGCCTTCGACCTCGAGCGCCCGCTCGAGCGCGACGCGGTGCTCCGCGAAGGCGCCCTGGAGGGCGAGGACCCCGAGCCGCAGCCGTTCCGGCGTCAACCTGCGCGCATCAGCCGAGGCACGGATTTGAGCGTTCCGTCCGAAGCCGGACGGCCGTCACGCGTCCGGCCGGGTTCCGCAAACGAGGGGACGACGACACCCTTATGGGCCCTGAAGCAACGTCCGGGTCGGATGGAGACCCGTCGCTGCTCGTCGTGCGCGCAGGAGAAGACGATACGAGGGGTCTGGTACATCCTGCCGCCGAAAGGCGCCCCGCGCGAGTTCGTGTGCGAGGCGTGCATGGCGCGCCTCGTGCCCGTCCCTGCGTGAACGGAGCCGGAAGAACGGGGTTCGGCGCCGCGCGCCGGTCGACGCACGCGGCGCCGAGAGGCAGGAACCCAACGAAGGCAACAAACCCCGTGGGGAAAACAAAGGCAAGAAACCCCGCAGCGCCCCGGCGCGCACGCCCTGCCTCCCGTGACCGCCGTGCTCTTTGCCTCCCTCGCGCCTTCTTGTCGCCGTGTTCACCCCGCTCGACGCCTTCGGCACGGTCGGCCTTCTGCTCCTCCTCGGCGCCTTCGCCGCGAACGCGCTCGGCAAACTCGCCGCCACGAGCCGCGCCTACCAAGCGATGAACGCGCTCGGCGGCGGCATCCTCGCGCTCTACGCGTTCGCGACGCGCGCGTGGGTGTTCCTGCCGCTCGAGGCGGTGTGGGCGGTGGTCGCGACGTACACGCTCGTGCGGCCGAAGGCGACCGCGGCGGCCTGAGGCGTGCTCCTTCGCGCCGCTTCAAGGCCACGAAGACCGCGAGCCTTCACGAACTACACGAAACGTCTAGGAAGTTCGTGGAGTTCGTGCCGTTTCGTGGTCTTCGTGGCCTTCAGGGGGCGCGCCGCGTCAGGGCAACTCAGGCCCGACCCACGCGACGCCCACGCCCGCGTCGACGATGACGCGCGCCGCGACCTCGCGGCGGTCGTTCGCCGCGTTCGAGTCGTAGGCCTCCCACCCCGTCGTCGTCCACACCTGTGGGTTCGGGAACGTGCTCGCGACGACCTGGAACGAGCCCACGTACCCCGCGGTCGGCCACGTCACCGAGTGCGTGCGAACGCTGCCGGGGCCGAGCTCCGCGCCCTGCGCGGCCGCGAGGAACCGCGCGGGCGCCCCGCCCTCGGGCACGATGTGCACGTCGAGCTCGTACCGCTCGCTCCACACGGATGCGAGGTTGCGAACCTCGACGCGGACCGTGCGTTCCTCGGCGGGCGGGTCCTGCTGCGCCGGGGCGCGGACGGGCAGGACCTTGAGGTCCGTGACCGCGACGTCCGCCGGCGGGAGGATGTGGACCGCGTCGAGCCTCGTCGCGGTGAAGCCGTCGCGCGTTGCCGTGACATCGTGGTAGCCCGGGGCGATGTTCGGCGTGATGACCTGCGCGACGAGGCCGTCCGCGGAGACGGTGCGCACGGTCGCCGCGGCGCCGCCGATCGTGAACGTAGCTCCGACGAGGTAGCGACCCTGCACGTCGTTCAGCTTCCCGGCGCGCGTATCGCCGGGTTGCACGGCGATGATCTCGGGCGGGGGACCGGAGGCCGCGAGCGTCGGGTACGGGTCGGAAGCGAGGACCGCAGTCTCGACCGCGTACCGCGTGCGCGAGCCGTGCGGCTCGCACGAGCCGCCGTCCTGCGGGGCGTGCGCGAGCGCGAGGCGCCACACGCCGTCGGTGCCTGCTTTCGCGGTGAAGTTCGCACGGGCGGGCTCGTCCGCGCGGACGACGTACACGGCGCCGGGCGCCTCGAAGGCCGTGGCCACGCCTCGGTCGAGCGGCCACGCGGCGCGCACGGCGAGGACGTCTCCTGCGCGGACGGCGACCGTCCACAGGTCGGCGCAATCGGCCTCCTCCGCGCTCAGGTTCCCGATGCGCGTCGCGTCCTTCGGGAGCGCGAGCGCCGAGACCGAGCGAGGGCCCGCGTCGCGGCCGGACGCGCCGTCGTTGTGCGCGACCGCGCCGGATCCGAGCGCGACCTCGTACGCGCCCCCGGGCGCGCCGACGAGGCGGACGCGCCACTCGCCCGCTACGTCCGTCAGGGCCCGCGCCGTCGGGGGGAACGTCGTGGACCACGCGAAGAGGACGCCGTCGGGGTCCAGGACCTCGACGCGGACACCGTCGACCGCGCGGGCGGTCGCCTCGAAGGCGCGCCCGCGAGGCTGCCAGAGACGGTAGGCGTCCACCTCGTCGTCCACGGGCACGAGGAGGCCGGCGACGGGGCGCAGGTCGACGCGCAGCCGAGCGTCCGGGAGCGCGCCGGGCGCGTCCCCGGACACGCCGCCGTCGGCCTGGAAGGGCGCGGTGAGGGGCGCGGCGAGAGCGACAGGCAGCGCGAGGGCCGCGAGGAGCAGGGCGATGCCTCGGGCGCGGCGCTCGATAGGGTTCCCTCCTCGCGCGGGGAAGGCACGCGCGGTAGGTCAACCTTGCCGCGAAACAGGCTGAAACGGAGACGGAGGCGCGAGGGCGAACTCGTCCTGTGAGATGGCTGGCGTTGCTTGGGCCGCGTCAACACCGAGAGGAATCCCGGCCGAGCGCAGGCATGCGAAAGGACCCTACCCAAGCTCCATGCCGGCCCCAAGGTGACACGCATGCGAATGCGTCACGTCCGCGTGTCGGCACTCAAGTTCATCGTGTCGCATCGATACACTCCCTCCGATGAGGAGGCCGGAGCGAAGTCGCCCCAAGGCTCCATGGGCGGTGTTCGCGGCCGCCTTCTTTCTAGTCTTCGCGCCTGCCCCATCAGCTGCCGCCGTCGATCTCGATTCACTGCTGAACTCGCTTGATGATCTACTACGGCCTGAGTTCATCCCCATCGTTCACGCATACGTGGCGTATGAGCATGCTGCGAGGCGGCTGATCGAGTCCCCGCACGACGATGAGGCTCTCGATGTGCTCGAGACGAGTCGATCCGCCCTTGAACATGCCGCGAGATCCTTGGCCACGATGGACTCGGCGGAGAGCGTCTCGATTCCAGGCCTGTTATCCGTTGAGGCCGCAGGGCAGGATTCGTTCTACGAATTCGATTACCTCATCCTCATCGACCTCGGTGGGAACGACACTTATCAGAACAACGCGGGCGGCAGCAACGCGTTCGACGAGATCGGCAGAACCTGCTCGCATGAAACGACTGTCGTGGGATGGTCGGCGTTCCTTCTCGATCTTGCGGGGAACGATTCGTACGTTCCGACTCGCGCCTGCGGCGTGAACGGGGGCGGCGCCAAGGGCGCGGGAACGCTCATCGATCTATCCGGAGACGACATCTACGACGCGCCGGGTTGGAGGACGAACGGCGGCGCCTTCATGGGATTCGGTTATTTGCGGGACGAGCGCGGCAACGACCTATACACATCGACCGAATTCGGCGTGAACGGGGGTGCGTATGGACCCGGCCTCGGTACGTTGATCGATCTCGCGGGCGACGACGTGTATCGCGCGGCATTGTTCGGCACGAACGGCGGGGGCGTCGATTTCGGACGTGGTTCCTTGTTCGATCTTGACGGCTATGACGAGTATCTCGCGGACGGTGCCGGAGTCAACGGCGGCGGCCTCAGCGGATTCGGCACCCTCGTTGACGTCGCCGGGAACGATCGCTACACAGCCGGAACCTGGGCCGTGAACGGTGGTGCGGCCGCGCTGTCCAACTGCTTCTGTCCGCCGGGCGTCGGAGTCTTGATCGACCTCGGCGGTCACGATGTCTATCGCAGCTCGGACGCGGAGTGGGAGGATCGGAGCTTGATCCCCAACGAGGAGACCGGTATGACGGTCGACAGCGACGACGACTCGCCGACGCCATAGGAGATGGCATGGCGGGGACCTCGCTAGCGAAAGGACTTCGACGGGCTCAGTGAAGGAGTTCGCGCAGTACGATGCCGACGGGCGACGACATCAGTCGTCGTGACTGCTGCGCTTGAGCTCGCCCTGGCCCTGCCGAAGCCTACCACCCGCGCGCCTGCAGCCGCTGCGCCTCGGGGATCGTCTCCATCTCGATCCCGG
>DATDQL010000339.1:0-2207 GCA_035292305.1 Thermoplasmatota archaeon | reverse complement strand
GGGCGCGGGTGGATGCAAGGAGGCGAGGCGAAGGCGTGGCAGAGCCACGCCGAGCCGAAGCCGACGACGCAGACGCCCGCCCGAACCGGCCAAAACGGCACCCGCGTTTCGGGATAGGCTCTACCTGCGGCGGCGCAGGAGGAACGCGGCGCCGGCGGACGCGAGCGCGATCGCGGCGACGGGAGCGCCCGGCGAGTCCTTGTCTCCCGCAGCGTCCACGGTCAGCGGCTCCGCGCCGTCGTCCTTCGAGACCGCGCCAGGGGTCGAGCCTCCGGGTCGGCCGCCCGCCGCGGACGCCCCGGGGGAAGCCTCGTCGCCTTCGAGGAGGGTGATCGGCCCCGGCTCGAGCGCCGTCGCCGTCGCGAACACGGCGTCGACGAGGCCTTGGCCTGCGGCGGGGTCGCCGCCTTCACCGAGGTCGCCGAACCGGTGGGTCGTGCTCTTCAGGACGGCTTCGACCTCGGCCGGGGTGAGGTCCGGTCGGGCTTGGAGGAGGATCGCCGCCACGCCCGCGACGTGCGGCGCAGCCATCGACGTGCCGGACGCGATCACGTAACCTTCGGCGAGCGTCGCGGCGGAGGTCGGCTCCGCGTTCAGGAATCCGACGGGGACGAGGACGTTGACTCCCTTCGCGAGGGCGCTCGTGATGCGCGTGCCGGGGGCGGCGACGTCCGGCCACGTCTCCGGGCGGGATGCGTCGCCGCGGCTCGACGAGCCGGCGATCGCGCCGTCGCGCGTGCCCTCGTCGAGGTCGTCGTAGTTCGCGACCATGACGACTCCGGGTTTCGGGTTGTTGCCCCAGATGTTGGTCTGCACGCTCGAGCTGTCGCCGCCGTCGTTGCCCGCGGAGAACACGACGACGAGGCCCGCATCGACCATCGCGTCGACCGCCTGCGCGATCCCCGCGTCGGGGTCGTGGTCGCCCGGGCCGCCCCAGGAGTTCGTGACGATGCGGATCTTCGGCTCGACGCTGTCGTGCATCTCGAGGATGCGGTCGAACGCGGCGAGCGCGTGCGCGACGGTGATGCCTTCGCCGGCGCCGAACGCGTAGAGCGTCGCGCCGGGGGCCGCGCCACGGAAGCGCGCGGCGCTCGAAGTGCCGAGGCCGCCGACGATGCCGGCAACGTGCGTGCCGTGGCCGCTCGAGGTGTCGGAGTCCGGCACGTCCTGCCAGAGGCCCGGCGGCGAGCCGCCGACGGTGACGACGGCGGCGCCTGCGAACTTGAGGTTCTGCGCGACCTTCGACCCGTGCGGGAGGTCGCCGTGCGTCGCGTCCACGCCCGAGTCGACGACGGCCACGCCCACGCCGCGACCGTCGAGCGGGGTCCCGTCGGGCGCGACGAGCACCGACGACTCGGCGTAGAGCTCGGCCGCGCGCGTCGCCGAGGTCGCGGTGTCGAGGTGCCACGCCTGAGGCGCATCGGCCTCGAGGTACGTGACACCAGGCGAGGAGGCGAGGAGCCGCAGCGACGCTGGCGGGGCGTGGGCCCACGCGAGGTGCGGGAGGTTCTCGAACACGACCGCGCGCGGGACCGCGGCGAGGCGCAGCGCGGCGGCGCGGTCCGTGTCCGGCGCGAAGTGGACGATGACGCTTCGCGGCTCCGTGTCGGTCGCCACCAGGTCGGCGGCAAGGCGAGGGTCGATCCGCGCGGGCGTCGAAGCCACGGCCGGCGCGAAGAGCGCGAGGGCGAGCAGGGCCACGAGGACCGTCCGCATCTGGTCATCCCCCGCCGGGACCCGGCTTAAGCTTTGGCGATGGGACGATGTACGGACCTGTCAACCGTCCTCTTCACCGGTCCGTGCTTCGGGGCCGGCCAGTCGGGCGCCCTGGAGCAGGAACGCGAGCGACGCCGCGGCGAGGCCGACGGCGACGAGCTGCATCGTGGAGGCGGCGCTTGCCGACGCCCCGGTCGAGGGTTCGCTCGCCGCTGGCGCGAGGACCTGTTCCGGCTCGGGAGGCCAGGCGAGCGCGGCGAGCACGGCGAGGGCCGCTCCGAGTGCGAGGAACTTCGGACGCACGGGACCGGCACGCGTCCCGCGGGTCAAAAGGCTTCGTGCTCAGCGCGTGCCCGCGGCCCGGACATCTCAACCTCACCTCGTATTATATAGAACCCGCGCGTACGCTCCCCCGTGGCCGGCCAGACGCTCGCGGAGAAGATCCTCGCGCGGAAGGCGGGCAAGGCATCCGTCCGTCCCGGGGAGATCGT
>DATDQL010000338.1:0-10025 GCA_035292305.1 Thermoplasmatota archaeon | reverse complement strand
CGGCCGCGCCGCCGACGTCCACGCGGATGTCGGTGTCGCAGCGTTGCTCGGCGAGCCACGCGCCGAGCGCGGCGACGGCGACGCCGACGGCGGGCGGCTCGCCTGCGGCGAGGACGCGCGCATCGATCCGACCGTCTCCGTCCACGAACGCGACGACGGCGTCGGGGTGGAAGCGCAGGACGAGCTCGCGAAGGCGCGAGACGTTCAGCCGCGCGCGGCGCAGCGCCGCAGCGTCCGCGAGCGCGACGAGGAGCACGGGGACGCCCGCCGTCGCGCCCTGGGGGAGGTGGCGGCCGTCGAGGTCGAGCGGCGAGAGCTCGAGGCTGCGCGCCGCGAACGCCGGTTGGACGTAGCCGAGGAGCTCGGCGCGCGGCGATCGTGCCCAGAGCAGCGGCGGCTCCGCGTGCACCGCGACCGTGCCGCCGTCGAGCGCGAACGTGATGGAGGTCGTCCCGAGAGCGGCCGCCGCCGCGAGCGCGGCTTCCGGCGCGAGGGGATGGAGGCCGAACACCCGCGCGGGTCGCGGGTCCGGGCCGTCGGCCACGACGACGGCGGGCGCGTGCGCCTCGCCGGGCGCCGAGGCGGGAAGGACGCGGACGGCGACCCCGCCGCCGCCTTCGTCGAACACGCGGACCTCGCGCACAGGAGCCGGCAGGCTGAGCGCTCGCTTCAAGCCTGGTCTTGCGGGGCAAGGCATCCGTCGAAGACGGGAAGACCGAAAGACCAGACCCCCAAGGAGGAGGTCTTCCCGTCTTTCGGTCTTCGACGAATGAGGTGCCGCGCGCGCCTCAGGGCCCTGCCGTTGCGAAACGGCCCGCGCCCGCGCTCGCCGCATGCTGGAGCGCGTCCTGCGTGACGCTCGTCCCGATGAGGAGGAGCGCCCCGACCGCGACGGACAGGAAACCGAACAGGATCCACGCCATGGCGCCGGCGCTGCGCGCGCGGAGCGTCATCGAGCCGCCGAGGAGGACGAGGAAGTAGGAGCAGTCCAGGACGAGCCAATCCCAGAGCGTCCCGACCGGGCCCACGGCCGTCGCCTGGACGGCCGACCTCATGAGCCCTTCGGGGAGTGCCGAAGGCGAAACGGTCATCCCACGGGCGCGCGGCGTCGGCACGGGAACTGGGTCCCGGGGGCCCCAAGGTGCGTTCCCTGCTCTCGTTCGGTACTCGGGTCCCGCGAACCTTGAAGACGGCTCGGGCGAGTCGTTCCCCGGGAGGCCCCTGTGGGCTGGTTGCTTCGAGCAGCGGCGCTCATCGTCCTCGTCGCAGCCGCGGGCATCGCGGCGGCGGACGCTCCGCCTTCCGACGTTCGCTCCGGGGACACCCCGGCGTTGACGCTCGGGCAGACCGTCGCGACCGAGATGCCCTCCGCGACGGCGGACGCGGGCGACCCCGCGTTCGGCTGCGGCGTGCCCGGTGGCACGGCCTGGTACCAGTGGCAGTCCCCCGCGACCGAGGAGCGCGTCGTCGTCGACACGATCGGCTCGGGCTTCGACACGGTCGTCGCGGTCTTCGAGGACGGCGCCCCGCCGCGGCGCGTCGGGTGCGACGACGACGCGACGCGCACGCGGCAGTCCCGCGTCGCGTTCGAGAGCCTCGGCGCGGGCGAGAGGTACTGGATCGGGATCGCGGGCTTCTTCGGCGCGACGGGTCCGCTGAAGGTCGCGCTCGTGGACGCGTCGGGGATCCCGAACGACGACGCGGGGTTCGCGACCGACGTGGGTGGGGTCCCCTTCGTGAGGACGGGCAGCACGCAAGGCGCCTGGGTCGAGCCCGACGAGCCCGTGCCGTGCGGCGACGTCGCGTCCACGCTCTGGTGGCGTTGGACCGGGACGGGAGTGGACCTCGGAGGCACGGTCACGGCCTCGACCGTCGGCTCCTCGTTCGACACCGTGCTCGCCGTGTGGCAGGGGCCGGACCCCGGGCACCTTTCGCTCGTGGGATGCAACGACAACGTCGGCGGCACGCGGCAGTCTCGGGTCATGTTCGGGAAGGCGGGCGCGCAACCCTACTGGTTCCAGGTGGGCGGGGCCGTCGGCGCGCGAGGCGACGTCCGGTTCGAGCTCTCCGCGGCGCTCCCGAACGACGCGCGCGAGACGCCTACCTTGATCGCGCCGACGCTCCCCTACACCGCGCACGCGTCGACCGTGCTCGCGACGGAGACCCCCGACGACGACGTGACGTGCGCCTCGATCACGGCGACGCTGTGGTGGCGATGGACCGCGACGGCGACCGAGCAGGTCGTCCTCGACACGGCGGGGTCCGACTTCGATACCGCGCTCGCGGTGCGCCGCGCCGACGACCTGAGCGAGGTCGCGGGCGCGTGCTCGGATGACGCCTCGGGGGATGCGCAGTCCCGTGTGACCCTCGCGGCGGTGGCGGAGACCGAGTACCTCATCGAGGTCGGTGGTGTCCGGGAGTCGCGCGGGAACCTCGCGTTCCATCTCGCGCGGCCCGTCGCGAACGACAACTCGTCCGACGCCGGGAGCATCGTCCCGGGATCGACGATCGAGCGCGAGACGACAGGCGCGTCCCGCAACGCCAGCGAGCGCCGGGAGTGCGGCGAGATCGGCTCGACGATCTGGTACCGGTGGACGCCGACGACTCGCCTCCCGCTCATCGCCTCGACGGAAGGGTCGACGTTCGACACGGTCGTCGCCGTGTGGCGCGGGAGCGACACGGCGACCGCTGCCCTCGTCGGCTGCTCCGATGACGTGAGCGGGACGCTGCAATCGCGCCTGAGGTTCCTCGCGGACCCCGGGGTCGTGCACTGGATCCAGGTCGGCGGCCGCCGGGACGCCGTGGGGCCCCTGCGGCTTTCGCTCCGCGTCGACCCGCCCGTGAACGACGCGCGGAACGCCGCCACCCCGGCATCCGGGTTCCCGTGGGGCGTGTCCGTCATGACGAACGGGGCGAGCGCCTTCCCCCTCGAGGATGCTGCGTGCGGCGGCTCGGACGTGACCGTCTGGTACAATTGGACGGCGCCGTTCGCGGGGACCTTCGTCCTCGACGCGCACGGGTCCGCGTTCGCGACGCGCCTTGCGGTCGAGCCTCCGACGGGTCCGGTGGCCTGCCCCGTCGACGGCCGCGTCGTCTTCGCCGCGACAGCGGGCGCGCAGTACCTCCTTCGCGCCGGCGGCGGGCCGGGCGAGGCTGGCGACGTCGTGCTCCACATGGAGGCACCCCCCGCGAACGACGCGGTCGACCGAGCGGCCGCGCTCCCGACCTCGGGGACGGTCGCGCAGCGCGACGGCGGCGGCTCCGTCGCGGTCGGCGAGATCGCTCCGTGCGGCGTCGCTGCGGCCTCGACGGTGTGGTTCTCGTGGACGGCGCCCGAGGCACGCCCCGTGTTCGTCGACTCCGAGGGCTCCGACCACCCGGTCGCGATCCAGGTCTTCCGAGACGTCGGCGGCGTCCTCGAGGACGCGGGCTGCGCGGCCCCCGTGACCGGCGCCGCTTCCGTCGAGCTCGCGCCGACAGGGCCCGGCGACGTCTTCCGCCTCCAGGTCGCGCCCTCCGACGCCGCGCGCCCCGGGGCGCTCCGGCTGAACGTCCGGCCTCCAGACGACGCGCGAGAGCGAGCAACGGTGATCACGGCGCTCGGTCCGCAGGCCCCTCGCGCGACCTACGGCGCGACCGTCGCCCAGGGCGAGCCGGACCCCGGGTGCGCGGTCGTCGGCTCGACGGTGTGGTATGCGTGGACCGCTCCGCTGGGGCCCGCGAACATGACGGCGACGACCGCCGGATCCACGTTCGACTCGGTGCTTGCCGTCTACGAGGACGACGCGACCGCGCCGCTCGCGTGCAGCGACGACGTCCTGCCGCTACGCACGTCGCGCCTGCAGTTCACCCCGAGGACCGCGCACACGTACTACTTCCAGGTCGGCGGTCGCCAGGGCGCGTCGGGCGACCTCGTCCTCTCGCTCCTCGCACCTCCGCCGAACGACCAGCGTGCGGGCGCGCTGCCGATCCCCGGCTGGCCCGCGGGGGCGACGGCCGTGACGACGGCCGCGACGGACGTGAACGACACGGTCGCGTGCGGCTCCATCGGCTCCGGCCTCTGGTGGTCCTGGGTCGGGGACGCCTACGAGCGCCGCAACGTGACGACCTTTGGCTCCGCCTTCGACACCGTCCTCGCCGTGTACCAACTCGAGAACCCGCCGCCCGACCCGCGCGAGGAATCCACCATCCCCGAAGGGGGTCAGGCGGCGTACGACGACCTCGCCCGGGAGAACGTCACGGCCGCGTGGGCGATCGCGATGCAGAACGAGACGCGCCTGGAGCTCGTCGGGTGCAGCGACGACGCCGCGGGCACGCTCCAGTCCCGCGTCGGCTTCGACGCGAGGGCCGGGACGACCTACTGGATCCACGCGGGAGGGTACAAGGGTGCGACCGGGGACCTGCGCGTGAACCTCCCGCAGCGGCACGACCTCCACACCTCGAACCTGACGTTCACGGTGCCGACCGCGGGGCAAGGGGCGCTGGTCACGTCCTCGAACCGCGGCGCTTCCCTCGAGCGCTTCGAGCCCACGCCTTGCGGCGAGATGGGCGCGACGGTCTGGTGGCGCGCGACGTTCTCCTCCGCGCGGCTGCGGCACACGCTCACCACGCGCGGGTCCGACTTCCCGAGCGTGCTCGCGATCTACGAGGACGGGCCCGACGGCGAGACGCTGGTCGCGTGCGAGGACGGCGTTTCCCCGCACCAGCACGTCGATCCCGCCGCAGGCACCGCCGTGCTGCCCGACGGTCTCCGCGATGATCCCGCGATCGTCCACGACTTCCTCGCGAAGACCTACGTGTTCCAGGTCGGCGGGCACGCGGCCGCGGAGGGCGCGATCGACCTCACGCTCGCCCCGCATCCCGTGAACGACGACCGCGCGTCCCCCACGGCCCTCGCGACGGGGGCGCTCGCGACGGTCTCGACGCTCGGCGCGACCGTCGAGGTCGGCGAGCCGGAGCCGTGCGGCATGCTCGATGCGACCGTGTGGTACCGCTGGACGGCGCCCTCGACGGGCGGCCGTTTCGTCGCGGCGACGTCGGGCTTGGGGCCCGCGACGATGCTTGCCGTCCACGACGCCGCGAGCGGTGCGCCGATCGGGTGCTGGCGAGCGGAGGACGGCTCGCCGAACGCGACGGTCGCGTTCGACGCCGCGCCGGACGCCGTGTACCTCCTCCAGGCCGGCGGGCTCGTCGGCAAGGCGGGCACGCTCCTCGTCCGGATCGGGCCCGAACTGGACCACGACGATGTGGGCGCGCCGTACGACCTCGGGGGCGCGAGCGTCGTGACGTCGCCGCCTTTCTCCTCGGGCGGCGCGACCGCGGCACTGGACGACCCGGCGCCGCAGGGTTGCGTGCCGACGCCCGCGTCGCTCTGGTACGTGTGGAGGGCGCCTGCCACAGCGCGTTTCGTCGTGGACACCATCGGCTCCTCGGTCGACACGGTGATGCAGGTCCACACGAAGGAGGGATCCGGGTTCGTGCTCGTCGGGTGCGAGGACGACCCGTTCTTCCCGGGCAGCGCGTCGGTCACGTTGAGGAACAGGGCGCGCGTCGAGGTCGAGGCGACGGAAGGCACGGAGTACTGGATCCTCGCCGGGCCCAAGGCCGGCGGCGGCGACATCGCCATCCGCGTGCGTCCCGTCCCGGCGAACGACAAGCCGGCGAACGCGGCCGAAGTCCCGCGGTGGCCGTACACGGTCACCGTCGAGGTCGGAGGGTCATGGAGCGATGATCGATACGACAGTTCAGTAGGCTCCTGCCCAGACGCGGCCCAGTCCGTGTGGTACTCGTTCACCGCCCCCGTCGCGGCCACCGTCACGGTACGCGCGACCGCCGCGGACGGTCTCGCGGCCTACGTCCAGTTCGCGCAGGAGACGCCGAACGGGCCGCGGCTATCGGGGTGCGTGAACCGCCAGTCGAACGACGCGGTGGTCCCCGGGCAGACGTACCTCGTTCGGATCGTGCGGGCGATCGGGAAGGACGGCCTCGTCCGCGTGGACTTCAAGCCCGCGAACGACGACGCGAGCGCGACGACGCCGGTCCTCCTTCCGCCGTGGCACGAGGAAGGGACGAACGAGGGCGCGACACGGCAGGACGATTTCCAGGGCCCGGAGCACGCCTGCTTCGACGCGGACCGCACGGTCTGGTACCTCTTCGTCCCGCCCGCCTCCGGCGAGTACGAGGTGAGCCTCGTGAGCGCCTTCGACGCCGTCCTCGGCCTGACGACCCCCGCCTCGCCGAGCACGTCCCCGAACACGCTCGATCCGTTCGCGTGCGCCGGGCCCGGGAGCGATCTCCAGGCGCGCTTCCCGGCGACCGCGGGCGGGCAGTACTACATCCACGTCGGCGGCGTCGACGCCGATGCGTACGGCGGGTTCGTCCTCGACGTGCGCCCTGTCGTGCCGGAACTCTAGCCGGGGCGGATGCAGCCGGCGATGTCCGCCGTGACCGCAGCGTTCACGATCGTGAACGTCCCGAGGCCGTTCGTCGGCCCGCATCCGGCGCCGCCGCCTCGGGTGATCTCGCCGATGCTCAGGGGTGGCGGGGGCGGCAAGCTCACGGCCGTGTTCTGGAACGTCGCGCGGAGGAAGAACTGCGGGAGCGTGCCGGAGTCGCTCTGCACGTACGCGTAGTGCGCCGTGACCGGCACGCTGCACGGTCCCGGCCCGCACGTCTTGACGTGGCCGCCGGGGTGCCCGTCGTCGTCCTCGTGGAAGTACGTCGTGAACTCGCCGCCGGAGAGCGCCTCGATCGACGCCTCGAACCCCTCGAGGTCCTTGGACGCGGCGAGGGTGAACCACGCACCGTCGCCGCCGCCTGGGATCGCGACGGTCTCTCCCGCGACCTCCGCGGAGGGGCCGATGCACCCGGAGGCGCCGTGGCGATCCTCCGCCGGCTTCGGCTCGACGGGCTCGTCCGCGCCCTGCACCGTGCCGTCCTCCACCAACTCCGACCCGTCGTCGTCGTCGCGCACCTGCTGGCACGTCCCGAGCGACTCGTTGCCGGCCGGATTCCCTGCGGCGGCTTCGCCGCAGAGGAGCTGCATGCTCCCGAGCGGGTCCGTGAACGACGCGTTCGCGAACGTCAGATCGTAGGTGCCGCCCGCGCCGGTCGGGACGACCTGGAAGAGGAACTCGCCGCGCGTGCGGACGCAGCGCTGCAGGATCGGAAGCGTGCCGGTCGAGCTGCCGCCGCAGCCGAGGGAGCCGCCCTCGGGGTCGGTCACGCACACGTCCACGCCTTGGAATGCGAGGTCGCCGACCTGCAGGAAGAGCGGCACGTTCACCCGCAGGTCCTCCGGCGTGCCGTCGTCCCCGATCCAGAAGACGAACCAGTCTGCGACGTCGCCCGCGCCGAGCGACGCGACGCACTCGACGAGCGGCACGAGCTTCGTGATGTTGAGCGCGGTCGCCGGGGACTCGCCGGCGTCGCCGAGGCCGCAGTCGCCCGCCTCTTCGGGCTCCGGCGTGACCCCGACGCTGAGCGAGTAGCTTCCCGCGCCCGAGAGCGCGCGGACGACGAACGCGTGCGCGCCGCGGTCCCGCGCGACGTAGTGGATGCCCTCGGTCGCGCCCGCGGGGAGGATGCTGCAGGCGACGCGCTCGCCCGCGCGGCCGTGGAGGCAGAGGTCGAAGTCCGCGTCGGAGGGCGGGGTGAGCGAGAGCGAGACGCGGTCGCCTTCCGCGAGCGCGACGGAGAACCAGTCCTCCGCGTCGTCGTCCTCGAGGAAGCCGGTGCACACGCGCGTGTCGGCTCCGACGACGACGGGGACGGCCTGCGCCGCGACGTCGCCCGCGTCCTTTCCCGAGCCGCAGTCGTCCTGCGCGCGCTTCCGCGCGTCGAGCGTGAGCTCGAAGGGCACCGCGAGCGAACCGGGCGGGGCAGGCGAGGGGGTCGCGTCGGTCGCGGGCGGAGGCGGGAGGCCGAGCGGCGGCGTGCGAGGCACGTCGGAGGCGTCGGCCGCGGGGCCGACCGCGAGGACCTGCACGCGGTCCGCGCCGACGGGGGCGGAGCACTCTTCGAAGCCGGACGTGTCGCAACGTCCGAGGAGCACGTCGCGGTCGTACCACGCGAGGTCCATCCGGACAGCCGACCTCGCGGACTCCCACGCGAGCGTCGCGCGTTCGATGCCCGTCGCCCTCGACCCGAGCGCGATCCACTTCCCGTCCTGCCCGCCGCGGGCGTCGTCCGCTCCGTCGAGCGCGCCGTCGAGCGTGCCGAGGTCGGAGACAGAGACCGTCGGACGGCGCGTCACGCAAAGGCGGCCGGCGAGGACGCCACACGCTCCCTCGACGAGGGCGTCGACGATCGGCCCCGCGCACTCGTCGGGGCTCACGATGGGGCCGGGGACGCAGATGTCGCGCACGCTCGCGTCGAGGTCGGAGAGGCAGCCGCTCGGGGTCACGGGCGTGGGCGCGGCGCACAAGCGTTCCAGCCTCTCGAGCGCGGGGCCGGACGCCTCGTCCGCCCGGGAACCCGTCGGGGTCGCCGCGACGGTTCCGGTCACACGCCGGAACCACGGCGCGGCCTCCTCCGCCGTGATCGAGAGCGCGTATTCGCCGCCGCCTTCGAAGAGATGGACGGAGACGGCCCAGGTCTCGGCGACCTCGGGCGCGTCGAGCTCGACCCAGTCGAAGACGGGCTTCGCGCGGAGGCTGCAGTTCGCCTCCGCGACCGTGGGCCGCCACACGCAGAGATCGAAGTCGCTGCGCCAGTTTGGGGTCAGCGTCACGTTGAGCGCGCCATGCTCGGGGAGGACCTCGACAGCGTACCAGTCCTCGAGGTCGTCGCCCGCGAGCGTGCCGAGGCATGCGGCCGGCGCATTGAGGGAGATCGCGAGCGTCCCCTTGCCCGCGTCGCGCGCCGTGCGGCAGTCCCCGTCGGCCTCCGCGACCGCGTCCACGGGGCCTACCGCCGCGCCGAGCGCCGGGGCGACGGCGAGCGCGAGCGTCAGGACGAGGAGGCGCGCGCGCGTCACGGGAGCCCTCCGTCGGTCTGTACGACGTCGGAAAGGTCGAGGCACGCGGCGAAGGGCACCAGGCCGGAGCACGTCCGCGCGAACGACCCGTGTCCGCCGGGCCCGATCGCCCGCACCGAGTAGTGGAACGAATCCGTGCGGCCCCGTGTCGCGCACCCTTCGCAGCTGCGGTCGACGTCGTCGGCGAAGCGCGTGGCCTGGGTGAGGCCGAGGAGCACGCCGTCCTCGTCCGGCTCCGTGCTGCGCCACACCTCGTAGCGCTGCACGCCGTACGCGCCGCTCGCGGGGACGTCCCACGCGACGTCGATCCAGGTCGTGACGCCCGCGCGCGGCGCGGCGACGAGCCCCTCGGGCGGGCCCGGCGGAGCCGTGCCCGGCGACGCGAGGACGACGCGTGCGGTGGGGGCGCGCACGCCCGTGCTCCCGGAGGGGTCCTCGATGCCGACGAGACCGTCGGCGACGCCCGCGGCGTCGACCTCGAGGTCGCCCGACCCGTTGCGGATCGCGAGCACGGCTCGAGGCGCGAGGTCCGCGGGCTTGTCGAACCATTCGAGGAACACGTCCCCCGTCGTCGGGTGCCGCGACAGGAGGACCTTCCCGGCGGGGTCCTCGCTCCAGCCCGCGGCGACGAACCCGTTCGGGCCCGTCGGGTGCGGGAACGACGCGGGCTTGCACGGCGCCGAACAGGACCCGCCGAACGTCACGAGGCCCGCCGGCGACACGAACGCCCGGCTGAACTTGAGGCCGTAGAAGTCGAGGGCGAAGCCGAGGTCGACCTCGCCCTCGCCCGGGTCGTCGAGGTAGAGGGCGTCGGGGGGACGCGAGAGCGCTCCCGAGGCGAAGCATCGGTAACCGAACGCGTCCACGGGAGCGCACGTCGCGGGCGGCGCGGGCTGCGCGCACGCGGGCGAGCCGACGCCCTCGGAGAGGAGGCACTGGACGTCCAGTTCGCCGTAGCCGAACTTCGTGTCGCGCTCCTCCCCCGGAGGCATGCCCGGCAGCTTTTGCGCGGAGACCTGGAGGAGCTTCCGGAGGGCCTCGGATGTCA
>DATDQL010000337.1:0-2226 GCA_035292305.1 Thermoplasmatota archaeon | reverse complement strand
CATGGCGCCCGCCGGACTCGTACCGATTGCTCACGACGGCGCGGTCGAACACGCGCACCGGAAGGCTCGCATCGGCGAGCGTCTTCCCGGAGAACGACCAGTAGATGTTCGGGCACTGCGCGTAGGAGATGGTCGCCGTCGGCGGCGAGAGCCGCTGCATCAGCTCCTTCTCGGGGACCTTCTTCGTGACCTTGACGATGTCCACGAACGGCTCCCACGCGGCAGCGTCGCGCGTGCGCGGCTCGCAGACGTAGTAGACCTCGTTGGGCACGCCGTGGATGTGGCCCGTCTTGAGGGTCACGTCGAACGACTCGTGATGCGGGATCATCATCTCCTGGAAGCCGAGGGGCAGGAGCACCTCCTCGACCGCGATGCGCTCCATCGCGCGGAGGATCGCGGCCATGGGCGGCCGGAAGACCCACTTCCCTTTCGTGGGGCCTTGCTTCAGCCACTCCTTCTCGAGCATCGCCTCGGTCGGGTCGCGGTCCCACGCCGGCTTCTTCTCCGGCGAGGCCCAGAGAGTCTCGTGGTGCTCGCCCTTGCCCTCGTAGTGCTGGGCGCTCACCTTGTCCTTGACCAGCTTGATCATGCGGTCGATGTAGTTGTTCTCGATGATCTCGTCCGAGACGTCGCGAAGCTCGAGCGTGCATTCCAGGCCGTCGAACCGGAGCGCGTGCGCGAACGGCACGGTGAACCCGTGGACGACCGGCTTCTCGAGCGGGAACGTGACGCGGTACTCCTCGATGATCGTGTCCCGGACGCCGATGCGGTGCTTCTTGCCGAGGCGCTCCGCGAGGAGCTTGCGGGTGCGAAGGAGCGCTTCGTGGGCGCGGACGCGGCCAGACGAGGCGACCTCGAGCAGGATCTCGTTGCCTTTGATCTCGTGGGACACGATCCGCGCGCCTTCGCCCGAGGCCGCGCCCTTCGCGAGGACCGTGGCGTTCGCCTCCTCGAGGAAGGCCGCGATGTCAGTGGCCACGGCGGTGGCGTCGGCCGAGAGCGTGAGCCGGCCGTCGAGCTCGAAGCGCATCGTCCCGGCGTAGCGCGGACGTTGGCTTGAGGGCTTCCGCGTGTTCAAACCTCTTCGTCGGCCGCGCGTCGCGCCGCGCCGAGGCCCGCGGCCGCGCACGCGAGCGCGTCGTCGAGCGTGCGTCGCAGGCTTGCCGGCGAGGACGCCTCGGCGTCGAGCACGAGGACGTCGCCTTCGACGCGGGCGCGGACGTACCCCTCGTTCTCCGGCGCGAGCGACGCGAGGAGCGCTTCCGCCCTCCGCGCGTCGCCGCACGGGACGCGCAGGGTCGCGGCGCACTTCACTGGAGCAGCCCTCCGAGGACGCCGAGCATGCTTTCCCGCTGCTCCGCCGGGACGAGCGCGCGGCCGCGCGTCGCAGAACCCGCGCCGCGGCCGCCGCACGCGCGCGCGGCCTCCGCGACGGTGGACCCGGCGACGCCGAGGATGCGCAACGCCGCCTTCCCGTCGAGCGGCGCCCACGCGACGGCGGGCCGCGTCGGGTCGGTGACGTGGAGCCTACGCACCGTCTCGGCGAGGAGCGCGGGGGTCGGGGCCTCGGCGACGGCGAACGCCCCGCCGCGCGAGGCGGCGAGGAGGCCGTGGAGCGAGCGCGCTGGGTCCTCGCGTGGAAGCGGCGCGTCGGCGTGGCCGAGGGCGTGGGCGAGCGCGTCGGCCGGCGCCGTCTCCGCGGCGGCCGCGAGCCGAGACGCGACCTCGCGGATCGGGGCGCCGGCGAACGGACCTGTCGTCGCGCGCAGGTCGGGTTCGAGGAGCCCGTCGGCGACGGCGACCGCGGCGCCCGTCGCGAGCGCGCGGCGCACGAGGCGGTCGGCCAGGAGTCGTCGGCGGTCCTCGTCGAGCGAGGACGCGGGTTGGTCCGCGTCGATCTTGAGCTCGTCGAGGAAGCGCTTCCCCGCGCGGGCGCGGCCGGCGAGGGAGGGCACGAGGGGTTCGACGCCGGAGGCGAGGAGCTCGAGGACGGTCTCAGGCCAGGCGAGCGGCGGGCCGCGCGTGAGGCGGCCTTCGCCGACGGCCTCGGCGAGGATCTCCGCGTCGAGGCCGCGGAGCGCAGCGGGGGGGCCGGCCGAGGCGCGCGCGCCCGCGAGGGCGAGGCCGGCGAGGTCGGCGTTGCGGCGGGAGATCGCGCGCGCGACGACCAACGCGAGCGACGCGACGCTCGGCTCGCCCGCGTGCTCCGCTGCGAAGGGCGAGAGG